>JBDSZM010000197.1:0-5166 GCA_039925165.1 Burkholderiaceae bacterium | reverse complement strand
CCGCCCCGCACGCCCGCCGGCAAGACCGCTGCAGTCAAGGCCGCTGCAGTCAAAAGCGTGGCTCGCAAGGTGGCGGCCAAGAAGGCCGCCTGAGGCTCGAGCGATCGGGCCGCGGCCTCCCGGCCATCGCGCGGTGGTTCGGCGCGCCACCCGCACCGCGGCGGTCGCGTTGTCGGCGGCAGCGCGGCTGCGTGAGCGCGACGGCACGCGCACCGTGTCGTCGACGTAGGCCTCGCGCCAGACACAGCCCGGCCGGCAGGTGGCGGGGGCCGTAGGGGCCGCCGCCCGGCTCGCGGCGCGCTCCACCGGTTGCAAGCCGGCATGTCCGGTCGAGCAACGGTGCCCGGCCATCCGGAAGATGGCAATGCAAGGCGGCGCGTTACGCGCCGGAACCGATCGTCCGTACGTCAGTTCGACGCCGGGGCCGACGGTCGGGCGGCGGTCGCGGAGTTCGGCGACTCGCTGGCGAGCGAATCCGGCGCCGGCGCCTCGGGCAGGTGCTGCGGCAGGCTCGCCTCCAGCCGCGTGCCGTGGCCCGGGGACGATTCCAGCCGCATGCGGCCGCCTTCCGACTCGACCCGATAGCGCATGCCGAGCAGGCCGTGGCCGGCCGAGCGCGTCGACGGCTCGAAGCCGACGCCGTCGTCCTGGACCGTCACCGAGACCCGGCGTTCGCGAGTGCCGAGCGTTACGTCGACCCGGCTCGCGCTGGCGTACTTGGCGACGTTGGTCAGTGCCTCCTGCACCAGCCGGTAGACCATCAGCTCGGCCGATGGTTTGAGCTTGACCGCCTCGAGCGCGCAATGCACCTCGATCGCGGAACGGTCGGAAAACTCGCGGGTCAGGATCTCGAGTGCTGCGACCAGGCCCAGGTTGCTGAGCGACGACGGACGCAGGTCTTCGATGATCCGGCGCTTGAGCGCGATGCCGCTGTTGAGGGTCTCGTTCAGGTGCGTCAGGCGGTCGGTGGCCTCGGGGGTGAGCAGCCCCAGGCGCGACTTGAGGCGGGCGACGTCGAGCTTGGCGGCGGTGAGCAGCGCGCCGAGTTCGTCGTGCAGGTCGCGCGCGAGCCGGTTGCGCTCGTCCTCGCGGGCGGTCTGGAGGTGGCGCGCCAGTTCGGTCAGCTGCTCGGTGCGGCGGTCGACCTCGGTCTCGAGAAAGTCGCGTTCGGCCCGCAAGGCACCCTGCTGTCGCACCCGCTGCGACTCGAGCGCGCGTGTCTGGCGCAGGTACATGAACAGCGCCAGCAGGCTGAACGCCGTCATCGCGAGCACGCCGATCCGGCTCAGCAACAGCGTCCGGTTGATCCCGCGCTGACCGCTGTCGATGCGGACCGATTCCATCTCGAGCAGCCGCCGCGCCGACGACCGGATCGCGTCCATCTTCTCCTGCCCGATGTTGGTCATCAGAAGCTCGCGCCAGGCTTCGGTGCGGCCCTCGTCGTAGAGCGAGATGCCGGTCGACAGTTCGGACAGCTTCTGGGCCGACAGGGTGCGCAGTTCGTTCAGCAGCGGCAGCGCGGCACCATCGATGGCATGGTGGCTGGCCAGTTGCTGCAGGGCCGCGTCGGCCTGCTTCTGCGCCGCGTCGTAGGGCGGCAGGTATTCCTTGCGGCCGGTCAGCAGGTAGCCGCGCTGGCCGGTCTCGGCGTCGAGCAGGCTGCGCCAGAGCTGATGGATGTTCTCGCGCGCGACGGCCATCCGGCCCAGCTCGTCGAGCGCCGTCGCCGACTCGCGATACGAGGTCTCGCTGATCACCAGCATCGTGAGCGCCGCCAGCGCGGCGAGCGGGAATACCAACCCCCAGCGCCGGATGCGGCTGAACAGTTTCAACAGCATCGCTTGCCTCTAAACTTCGTGCCTGCACTTATCGTGAAGGGCCGACGACCATGATCCGCATCGCCATCATCGACGACCACGCCATCGTGCGGGCGGGTCTGCGCCAGTACTTTTCGGACCAGGTCGACCTGACGGTGGTGGCCGAGGCGGCGACCGGGCGCGAGGCGCTCGACATCGTGCGCAAAGGCGAGGTGGACGTCATCCTGATGGACATCTCGATGCCCGACCAGAGCGGCGTCGACGCGCTGGCGGCGATCCGCGCGCGCGCGCCCGACCTGCCGGTGCTGATCCTGAGCGGTTTTCCCGAGGAGCACTACGCGACAACGCTGCTGCGCCAGGGCGCGAGCGGCTACCTGAACAAGGACTGCGACCCGGAGGAGATCGTGAAGGCGATCCGCACCGTGTACCGCGGGCGCAAGTACATCACCGCGGGGGTGGCCGAACTGCTGGCCGACGGGCTCGGCGGCGGGGGCGACAAGCCGGCCCACGAGCAGCTGTCCGAGCGCGAGTTCCAGGTCTTCCTGCGGCTCGCCAAGGGCGAGACGATCGGTCACATGGCCGACAGCATGTCGCTCAGCGTCAAGACCGTCAGCACTTATCGGACGCGTGTGATGGAGAAGATGAAGCTCGAATCGAACAGCGACCTCACCTACTACGCGCTGAAGAACGGACTGATTCAATAGCCCGCCCTGGCAGCCTCCGGCGGCCTCATGTCAGTGGCGCCCGGCCGCCCGAAGCTCCTGACGCGCCCCCCGGGGGGCAGCGAACGCCGTGAGCTCGGGGGCGGTTCATGTCAACCCGCCGAGCGCGCTGTAGCCGCTGTCGCCCGATGCCAGGCGGCTGCAGTACTGGATCAGCGCGTCGATTTCGTTGGACTTGTCGAACACCCGGTCGGCACCGAGTTCGCGGCACTTGCGGCGCATGTCGGGCGTCGCGTAGTTGCTCAGCACGACGCGTTTCATCGGCTTGCGCGATGCCGAGGTCGCGCTCAGCACCCCAAGGCCCGAGCCGCCCTTGAGGAAGATATCGACGATCAGCAGATCGCACACGGTCTGCGGGTCGCCCAGCCAGCGCACGGCGGTGGCTTCGTCTTCCGCGGTGCCCACGACCTGCAACGGCACCAACTCCTCCAGCGCGGCGATCAGGTTTTCGCGGATGACCGGGCTGTCTTCGACGATGTAGGTTCTGAGGGGCTGCATGGGGTCTGCGGGCCTGGGTGGCGGGACCAGCGAAGGATCATGCACGACGAGCCTATTCCCGACGTGTGATCTCGCGCTCCGGACCCGACGGTGGCGCGCCGCGACCTTCGAGTTTGCCGTCCGCAGTGGCAGGGCGCCATGACGGTGGCGCCCGTGAGCTTGCCGGAATCGTCCTACGCGGCAGCCGCCCGTGTCAGTTGGCGAAGGCCGAAATGCCGGTGATGGCGCGGCCGAGAATCAGCGCATGCACGTCGTGCGTGCCCTCGTAGGTATTGACCACCTCGAGGTTGACCAGGTGGCGCGCCACGCCGAACTCGTCGCTGATGCCGTTGCCACCCATCATGTCGCGCGCCAGCCGGGCGATGTCGAGCGCCTTGCCGCAGGAGTTGCGTTTCATGATCGAGGTGATCTCGACCGCTGCCGTGCCCTCGTCCTTCATCCGGCCGAGGCGCAGGCAGCCTTGCAGTCCGAGCGTGATCTCGGTCTGCATGTCGGCCAGCTTCTTCTGGATCAGCTGGTTGGCGGCCAGCGGCCGACCGAACTGCTTGCGGTCGAGCGTGTACTGGCGCGAGCGGTGCCAGCAGTCCTCGGCTGCACCGAGCGCGCCCCAGGCGATGCCGTAGCGCGCGCTGTTGAGGCAGGTGAACGGGCCCTTCAGGCCGCGCACCTCGGGGAAGGCGTTCTCCTCGGGGCAGAACACGCCGTCCATCACGATCTCGCCGGTGATCGAGGCCCGCAGCCCGACCTTGCCGTGCACCTCGGGGGCCGACAGTCCCTTCGCGCCCTTGTCGAGCACGAAGCCGCGGATTGCGCCTTCGTCGTCCTTGGCCCAGACCACGAACACGTCGGCGATCGGGCTGTTGCTGATCCACATCTTGGCGCCCGAGAGGCTGTAGCCGCCGTCGACCTTGCGCGCCCGCGTCACCATGCTGCCGGGGTCGGAGCCGTGATCGGGTTCGGTCAGGCCGAAGCAGCCGATCCATTCGCCGGTCGCAAGCTTGGGCAGGTACTTCTGCTTGGTCGCCTCGTTGCCGAACTCGAAGATCGGCACCATGACCAGCGAACTCTGCACGCTCATCATCGAGCGGTAGCCCGAGTCGACCCGCTCGACCTCGCGCGCCACCAGCCCGTAGCAGACGTAGTTGAGGCCCGAGCCACCGTAGGCCTCGGGGATGGTCGGACCGAGCAGGCCGAGCTCGCCCATCTCGCGAAAGATCGACGGGTCGGTGTGCTGGTTGCGAAACGCGTCGAGCACCCGCGGCGCCAGCCGGCCCTGCGAATACTCTCGGGCGGCGTCGCGGACCTGTCGCTCGTCGCTGCTCAACTGCTCGTCCAGCAGCAGGGGATCGTCCCAATGAAAGTGCGCTTTGGTGGCCATGTCGGACCTCGCTGATGGCGGGCGACTAGTGTCGCCGAAAGCTCACGACGCCAGCGGGATCGCTTCGACCGGCCCGGGCTCGGGCGGGTTCGCCGCGATGCGGTCGTCGGAGCGGATCGAGGTGTCGGGTCGCTCGTAGGTGCCGATCAGGCAGCCGCTCGCCAGGCCGTGTTGGGCCAGCGCGTCGAGAACGGCCTCGCGACCCGGTCGCGGCTCGAAGTCGACCACCGCGTCCAGCGCGAAGACCTGGAAGCAGTACCGATGGATTCCGTGCCCCGGCGGCGGATCGGGCGGCAACCAGGCCGCCTGCAGAAAGGAATTGAGGCCGACGTGAAGGCGCGTGCCGTCGTTGTCCGCGCTCGGCATGGCCGCTTCGGCCAGTGCCGTTTCATCGGGGCGCAGGCCGACCACGATCGCATGCACCCAGGGATGCGGGGTGGGGGCGTCGGCGTCCTCGACGATGACGAGCACGCTGTGAGTGCCTACGGGCAGGGGCGACCACGCGAGCGACGGCGAGACGCCCACGCCATCGGCAGTGTATTTTTCCGGAAGCGGTGCGTGGTCGGCGAACCCGAGGCTCGTCACCGCGATCGCCGCGGTCCCGGCGCGCAGATCGACCTTGTGGAAGGCGATGTGATCGAGCCCGGCACGGGTATCGCGCAGCATGTGCCCCACAACCTCAGGAAGCTTTTCGAGCATGACGGAAACCGCGGACCTGGCCGCGGCTCAGGTTTTCAGGGACGCGGCGTAA
>JBDSZM010000196.1:0-3157 GCA_039925165.1 Burkholderiaceae bacterium | reverse complement strand
ATCCAGGAATTCATCAAGCGCGGCGCGGCCGACGTCGATGTCGCGATCGTCGAGATCGGCGGCACCGTCGGCGACATCGAGTCGCTGCCCTTCCTGGAGGCGGTGCGCCAGATGAGCTTGCGCGCCGGGCCCAACAACACCGCCTTCGTGCACCTGACCTACGTGCCGTGGATCGCCGCCGCCGGCGAACTGAAGACCAAACCGACCCAGCACACGGTGCAGAAGCTGCGCGAGATCGGCATCCAGCCCGACGCGTTGCTGTGCCGCGCCGATCGCGAGATTCCCGACGACGAGCGCGACAAGATCTCGCTCTTCACCAACGTCGGCCTGCAAGGCGTGATCTCGATGTGGGACGTCGACACCATCTACAAGGTGCCGCGCATGCTGCACGAGCAGCGGCTCGACGAGCTCATCTGCATGAAGCTGCAGCTGCTCACCAAGTCGGCCGACCTGCGGCGCTGGGACCGCCTGGTGCACGAGGTGGCGCACCCGCTGCACGAGGTGACGATCGCGATGTGCGGCAAGTACACCGAGCTGTCGGACTCGTACAAGTCGCTCAACGAGGCGCTGCGCCACGCCGGCATCCACAACCATGCACGGATCAAGATCGAGTACGTCGACTCCGAATCGCTGACCGAGGACAACGTCGACCGGCTCGCCCGCTTCCATGCCATCCTGGTGCCGGGCGGTTTCGGCAAGCGCGGCGTCGAGGGCAAGATCCTCGCGGCGCAGTACGCGCGCGAGCACAAGCTGCCCTACCTCGGCATCTGCCTCGGGATGCAGGTCGCCACGATCGAGTTCGCGCGCCATGTCGCCGGCCTGCCCGACGCCAACAGCACCGAGTTCGATCCGCAGACGCCGCACCCCGTCATCGCCCTCATCGACGAGTGGCAGGACCGCGACGGCACGGTGCAAAAGCGCGATGCGAACTCCGACCTGGGCGGCACGATGCGCCTGGGCGCGCAGAGCTCCGATGTGACGCCGGGCTCGCTCGCGCACCAGATCTATGGCCGGGTCGTGAACGAACGGCACCGCCACCGCTACGAAGCCAACGAGCATTACCTCGACCGTCTGCGCGGCGCAGGGCTCGTCATCTCTGCCATCACGCAGCGCGAGCAGCTGACCGAGATCGTCGAGCTGCCGCAAACCCAGCACCCGTGGTTCGTCGGCGTGCAGTTCCACCCCGAGTTCAAGAGCACGCCGTGGGACGGCCATCCGCTGTTCATCAGCTATGTCAAGGCAGCGCTCGAACACCAGCGCGCGCAGCAGGGCGAGAAGGAAGCGGCTTGAAGAAGGACCTTGCATGAAACTCTGTGGTTTTGAGGTCGGCATCGACCAACCGTTCTTCCTCATCGCCGGTCCGTGCGTGGTCGAGTCCGAGCAGCTCCAGATGGACGTGGCCGGGCGGCTCAAGGAGATGACCGCGGCGCTCGGCATCCCCTTCATCTTCAAGTCGAGCTACGACAAGGCCAACCGCTCCAGCGGCACCTCGTTCCGCGGCCCGGGCATGGAGAAAGGGCTGGAGATTCTGGCCAAGGTCAAGCGCGAGCTGCAGGTGCCGCTGCTGACCGACGTGCACTCGACGGAGCAGATCGCCAGCGTCGCCTCTGTCGTCGACGTGCTGCAGACGCCCGCCTTCCTGTGCCGCCAGACCGACTTCATCCGCGCGGTGGCGCAGTCGGGCAAGCCGGTCAACATCAAGAAGGGCCAGTTCCTCGCGCCGCACGACATGGTCAACGTGATCGCCAAGGCGCGTGCCGCGGCGCGCGAGGCCGGGCTGCCGGAAGACCGCTTCATGGCCTGCGAGCGCGGCGCGAGCTTCGGCTACAACAACCTCGTCTCCGACATGCGCGCGCTCGCGATCATGCGCGAGACCGGCGCGCCGGTCGTCTTCGACGCCACCCATTCGGTGCAGCTGCCCGGCGGCCAGGGCACCTCCAGCGGCGGCCAGCGCGAGTTCGTTCCGGTGCTGGCGCGCGCCGCCATCGGTGTCGGCGTGGCGGGCGTCTTCATGGAGACCCATCCCGACCCCGCCCAGGCGCTGTCGGACGGCCCGAACGCGGTGCCGCTGAAGCACATGAAGGCTTTGCTCGAGCAACTGCTGGCACTCGACCGCGTGGTCAAGGCGCAGCCGCTGCTCGAAAACGATTTCGAGTGACAAAACGGAGCACTGCCATGCCTGCTGCCTACATCATCGTCGACATGAAGATCACCGACCCCGAGCAGTACAAACAGTACATGGCGGTCGCGCCGGCCGCCGTCAAGGCAGCCGGCGGCGAGTACCTGGTGCGCGGCGGCCGCCACGAGGTGCTCGAGGGCGACTGGCAGCCGGCGCGCGTCGCGATGCTGCGCTTCCCGAGCTACGAGCAGGCGAAGGCCTTCTACAACGACGAGATGTACCGGGCCGCGCGCGACCAGCGCGCCGGTGCCACCGAATTCTTCAACATGATCCTGGCCGAGGGCGTGCCCGCCCCGGTCTGATCTGACAACCTTCATCAGAGGACAACAATGACGCGACACATGATCGCCGGCCCGCGGGTCGAGCGCCGGGCCGCATCTGCCCACTTCGCCAAGCCGGCCCGCATTCCCTCGGTGGGTCGCCCGACCTGCCCGTCGGGCGAGGGGCGCCAGTGAGCGCCATCGTCGACATCGTCGGCCGCGAGATCCTCGACAGCCGCGGCAACCCCACCGTCGAGTGCGACGTGCTGCTGGAGTCCGGCACCATGGGCCGAGCGGCCGTGCCCTCGGGCGCATCGACCGGCTCGCGCGAAGCCATCGAGCTGCGCGACAACGACCCGGCGCGCTACGGCGGCAAGGGCGTGCTGCGCGCGGTCGGCCACATCAATACCGAGATCAGCGAGGCCGTGCTCGGGCTCGACGCGAGCGAGCAGGCCTTCCTCGACCGCACGCTGATCGACCTCGACGGCACCGACAACAAGGGCCGCCTGGGCGCCAACGCGACGCTCGCGGTCAGCATGGCGGTGGCGCGCGCCGCGGCCGAGGAAAGCGGGTTGCCGCTGTACCGCTATTTCGGCGGCATGGGGGGGATGCAGATGCCGGTGCCGATGATGAACGTCATCAACGGCGGCGCCCACGCCAACAACAACCTCGACCTGCAGGAGCTGATGATCATCCCGGTCGGCGCGCCGAGCTTCCG
>JBDSZM010000195.1:0-2531 GCA_039925165.1 Burkholderiaceae bacterium | reverse complement strand
GCCGCGGCGATGGCGATCGCCATCGTGGTCTACCTGTGGCTGGGCGGTGACGACTTCACCGACCGCAACACCTCGCCGCTGCCGTGGGACATCTTCTTCGGCGTCGCGCTGATCGCGATGGTGCTGGAGGCGATGCGTCGCACCAATGGCTGGATCATGCCGGTCATCACCTCGTGCTTCATCCTCTACGCGCTGTTCGGACCCTACTTGCCGGCGCCGTGGACCCACAAAGGCTATGAAGTCGGTCGGCTGATCGGCGTCATGTACATGACGCTCGAGGGCATCTACGGCGTGGCGGTCGATGTCTCGTCGTCACTCATCATCCTGTTCACGATCTTCGGCGCCTTTTTGCAGTATTCGGGCGCCGGCAAGTTCTATATCGATTTCTCGTTCTCGGCGATGGGCGGCAAGCCGACCGGCGCGGGCCGAACGGTGGTGCTGGCGTCGTTCCTGCTCGGCGGCCCATCGGGCTCCGGCGTCGCGACCACGGTCACGCTCGGCGCGGTGGCCTACCCGATGCTCGAGAAGGTCGGCTACGAGAAGAACGCCGCCGGCGGGCTGCTCGCCGCGGGTGGCCTTGGCGCGATCATCTCGCCGCCGGTGCTGGGTGCGGCGGCGTTCCTGATCGCCGAGTTTTTGAAGATCTCGTACCTCGACGTGCTGCTGATGGCATGCATCCCGACGCTGCTGTTCTATCTGGCGCTCTTCCTGATGGTCGAGATCGATGCGCGCAAATACGGCATGGGCGACGTCGCCTTCGACAAGGTCGACACGGTCTGGAACCTGACGCGCAAATACTGGTTCCACTTCCTGTCGCTGATCTCGATCGTCGTCTTCATGCTGATCGGCTATTCGCCGGTGCTGTCGGTGTTCTACGCCACCGGGGTCGCGTTCTTCACGAGCTTCCTGCGGCGTGATACGGCCTTGCTGCCCTACGACCTGTTCATGTTGCGCCGTCGGGCCGCCCCAAGGCGAAGCGAGCCCCTCGGGGGCACGAGCGAAGCGGCAGGGGGGCGCAATTTCTTGGGGTCCATCAAGCAGCACATCGTCGACTCCGGTTTCGTCAAGGCGATGGAAGGCGGCTCGATGGGCGTGCTGAACGTCGCCGCGACCTGCGCCGGGGCCGGCATCATCGTCGGCGTGGTCACGCTGACCGGCCTCGGCCTCAAGTTCAGCTCGATCGTCATCGACTACGCCGGCGGCTCGCTGCTGCTGACCGCGATCTTCACCTCGCTGGTGGTGTGGATCGTCGGCCTCGCGGTGCCGGTGACGGCCTCGTACATCATCTGCGCCGTCATCGCCGCGCCGGCCCTCACCAAGCTCGGCGTGCCCGACTTCGCGGCCCACATGTTCATCTTCTATTACGCCGTGCTGTCCGAGGTCTCGCCGCCGACCGCGCTGTCGCCGTTCGCCGCCGCCGCCATCACCGGCGGCGACCCGTACAAGACGACGCTGCAGTGCTGGAAATACACAGTGCCGGCGTTCCTGCTGCCCTTCATGTTCGTCCTCGCACCCGAAGGCCAGGGGCTGCTTCTGATGGGTTCGACCAAGGCACTGGCGGCCGCGAACTGGTGGTCGATCGCCGAAGTGACGTTGACGGCCGCGGTCGGCATCGCGGCGCTCGCGGCGGGCTTTCAGGGTTGGGCCTGGCTGCGCACCACGCTGCTCGAACGCTGGATGTTCCTCGTCGCCGGCTTCGCTCTGGTCTATCCGAGCGCATGGGCCGATGCGATCGGCTTCGGACTCTTCATCGCCGCCATCGCGATGCAGTGGCTGCGCCGCGGGTCGGTCCGGGTCGGCGCGACCTGAGGGCAGCCGCGCCGCCGCTTGTTGCGCGGCGCGAGCGTCGGCACCGTCGAAGCCGTCACCTCATGGCTGGCCTGGACGACGCCACGCTCCCACGCCGCTGCCACGTGGCCGGTCGCGACGTCGACATCGACTTCCTCGCCGCCCACCTGTCCGTATTGCCCGTGCTGGCGAGCGCGTTCGAACGCGAATGGCCGGCCTATTACGGGCCCGGGAAAGGCGGCGATGCGGCTCGCGACCTCGGGTCGCACGCCCGCCGTGGCAGCGTCCCGCTCGGTTTGGTCGCCTTGTGCGATGGCGACCCCTGCGGCTACGTCGCCCTGAAGCCGGACGTCTTCCCGACCCATCGCGCGCTCTTCCCGTGGGTCGGCGCGGCCTGGGTCCGTCCCGGCTGGCGCCGACACGGCCTCGGGGGCCGGCTGTTCGCCGCGATCGCTGCGCAGGCGCGTGCGCTCGGCCACGGGCGCATCTACTGCGCAACGGCGACCGCCGACTCGCTGCTCGAGCGTGCCGGCTGGCAGCGCATCGACGCGGTCGGCTTCGAAGGCGAGGCGATCCGGATCTACCAGACCGTGTGCTGACGCCGGCTGCGATCCGCCTGCGGGCCGGCGGATCAGTCGCGCGGTCGTGCGATCCGCTGGTGCGTCGGATGGACCTGCATGAGTGCGGCCGAGCCGAAGTACCGGTGGTACTCGGCCACCATCTCGCCCTTGACCACGACCGGG
>JBDSZM010000194.1:0-11518 GCA_039925165.1 Burkholderiaceae bacterium | reverse complement strand
CGCATGTCGGTGATGACGGCGCTGTAGGCCTGCGCGCGCAGACAGGCCAGCGCGTCCTCGACCGTGCCCGCGGTCTCGATGTCGTAGCCCTCGCGCAGCAGCGTGAGCTCGTAAAGCGTGCGCAGGTCGGGCTCGTCGTCGACGACGAGCAGGCGCGGGGGAGTGGCCGTCATGTCATGAGTCGCAGCGTGGCTTCGGCGGGCGCGAACGCCATGCGGCGCATGGCGACGAAGAACTCGTTGTGCTCGACCTCGCCACCGGGACGCAGGCGATAGTCGACGCTCGCGCCGTAACGCTCGCACAGCTCGCGGCAAATGTACAGGCCGAGTCCGGTGCCTCGACTGCGGGTCGAGAAAAACGGCTCGAACAGATAGCGCTCGACATCGGCCGGGATCGGCGGACCGTCGCTGGCGATGCTGAGAAAGGCGCGCTGCGTATCGCGCGAGTCGAGCCGGACATGGATCGCGCCCGGTTGGGTGCTGGCGTGGCGGCGAGCGTTGTCGAGCAGGTTGACCAGCACGCGGCGCAGGTGCTCGGCATCGAACAGCACGCCGATCGGCTCGGCCGGCAGGTCGACGCGCAGCACGCTGTGCTCGCCGAGCAGGATCGCGTGCGCCTGTGCCCACTCGCCGCAGGCCGCGCCGACCACGGCAGTGACATCGATCACGACCGGATCCGGCGCCGGCCCGGGGGCGACTTCCACGACGTCGTCGACGATGCGCTTGAGCCGCTCGACGTTGTCGCTCACCATCCGCATCAGACGTTGCTGGGCCGGATCGACGGCGTCTTCGGCCAGCAAGGCGTTGGCCTGTGAAATCGCCGCCAGCGGGTTGCGGATCTCGTGCGCGATGCCGGCCGAGACCCGGCCCATCGCGGCCAGTTTTTCCTGCCGGATGCGTGCCTGCATGTTGCGCACGTCCTCGAGGAAGAGCACGCAGAACTCCTCGCTCGACTGCGGATCGGGCTGGCGCTCCTGGGTGAAGCGGATCCGCACCCGCAGCGTGCGCGACACCGCCGGCTCGAATTCCAGCACCACGTCGCGTCCGGCCTCGGGCCAGGTGGCTTCGCGAAAGGCACGCTCGACGGTATCGACAAGCGCCCTCCAGGCCGGCACGCCGCGCAACTGGAACGGCGCGCGCCGGCTCATGCCGCGCGCGGCCAGCAAGCGCCGCGCTGCCGGGTTGGCGGCACGCACCCGGCCGCGCCGGTCGACCACCAGCACGCCGTCCTGCATCTCCTCGATCACGAGCCGGTTCAGGCGCGTCTGCTGGCGGGCGATCTCGAGGCTGCCGCGCGCGGCGTTCTCCTCGCGCGCCAGGCGCTCGGCCAGTTCGCCGGCCAGCACCGCGATAACGAAGAAGCCGCCGCCGGCCAGGCCGGTCTGCGTCATCAGCTGCGTCGCGTCGCCGCCGGCCACGATGCCGAGCCAGGCCGCCACCAGCAGCGCGAGCGTGATCGCCGCCGTCGTCGTCAGCGCCGCCAGGCGGGTCGTCAGCACGCCGGCCATCAGCACCGGCAGCACCAGCAGTGCGACGAAGTTGAGACTCGACCCCGGCGCCAGCAGGTGCAGGGCGACGAAGCACACGACATCGATGCCGATCGTCGCCAGCCACTGCGGCTTGCGCAGCCGCGACGCGCTGTGGCCGGGCGCGGGACGCCGCAGACGCGGCAGCAGCCACAGGCTGAGCGCCTGCGCCGCATAGCCCAGGCTCAACAACGTGACCGCGAACGCCGGCCGCAGCCCGAACACAGCCGCCGCGACCAGGGCCAGCGCCAGCGTGACACCGAGCACCGCGCGCGCGCCGATGAAGGTCCGGTAGATGCGCTCGAAGGCGGTCGGCTCCGGCAGTTCGGACCGGCGCGGTGCCGCCTCCTCGAGCCTGGAGGCCTCGAACGACTGCGCCAGTGCGATGGTGTCGGTGTCGGGCCCCGGGTCGGACTCGTCGGTGCTGTCGGCCGGTTGGTCGCCCGGGCCGAGTTCGCCGAACCACGACTGCGCCGGCAACGAAGGCGACTCGGACCGACGCCGGTCCGCCTGCCGCCGGTCGGCGCTGCGGGCAGCGCGCTTCATGGGGCGGGATGGGTCCGCTCGTATTCGGCGCGGTGCGCTTCGCCGCAGAACTCGCCGCCCTTGCCCGGCAAGGCCTCGTCGCGCGGCAGGTTCAACCCGCAATGCCGGCAAGTCGCCATCGGCAGCGCGGCCGGCGGCGCGGCGCGGGGCGGCTCGGCACGCCGCCGGCTGCTGCCCCGCAAGAGCCACAGGAGCACCACCACCGCGACCAGAAAGATCAGGATCTTCATGCCGTTGTCACTGACCCGGGGCCGCACTGCGCCGCAGCAGCACTTCGAGCACGAAGTGCGAGCCGACATAGGCGAGCAGCAGCAGTGCGGTACCGACATAGAGCCAACCGGTGGCGCGACGGCCGCGCCAGCCGAAGGCATGCCGGCCCGCCAGCAGCGCCGCGAAGACGCACCAGCCGAGCAGCGAGAACACGGTCTTGTGATCCCAGCGCCACGGGTTCGCAAACCAGATGCCCAACAGCACCGCCGCCGAGAGCACCACGAAGCCGGCGCTCAGGAAATCGAAGGTGAGCCGCTCGAGCCGCAACAGCGGGATCCGCGGTCCGCCTGCGCCGGACCCCGCACCGGCGACCGCACCCGGCGCCGCACCGGACCCCATCGCGCTGCGCATCTGGCGCTCGGCCCGGTTGAGCCACACCGCATGCAGCACCGCCACGCCGAACAAGCCGTACGAGACGATGCCGAGCAGCCAGTGCAGGGGAGCCCACGGGGAGCCGGTGTGCTGGCGCAGTTCGCCCGGGAAGAGCCAGGCCAGCGCCACCACCGCGACGCCGAGCGCGGCGAGCCCGCGCCGCGCCCCCGGCAAGGGGACGACCCGGCTCTCGACCGCGTAGACCGCCAACACCAGCCACAGCGTCATCGACAGCGCCGGCGCGAAGCCGAAACGCGCGCCCGGCTGCGGGCCGAGCAGCCCGGTCAGGTCGAGCCCGATGGCCAGGGCATGCGCCAGCCAGCCGACCCACAGCACCCCGCGCACGGTGGCCGCGCGCTGCGCCGGCAACAGCGCCGCAGCGGCATAACCCAGCAGCGCGAGCAGGCTCGATGCGGCCAGTCCCCACGCTGCCGCAGGCGACGACACGGGACCCGAAGCGGCGCCGACGCCCAACGATAGAATCATTTGCACAGTGTACTTACGCGCCTGCGCCGGCTCGCAGTGCGCCGCATCTCCCCTCGATGGCTACTTCCCTCACCGACCGTCTCAGTCGCGTCGTCAAGACGATGCGCGGCCAGGCCCGCATCAACGACACCAATGTGGGCGAGATGCTGCGCGAAGTGCGCATGGCCCTGCTCGAGGCCGACGTGGCGCTGCCGGTGGTGCGCGACTTCATCGCGCGGGTCAAGGAGCGCGCGCTCGGCGCCGACGTGGTCGGGTCGCTGTCGCCCGGCCAGGCGCTGGTGGGCATCGTGCACCGCGAACTCGCCCTCACGATGGGCGAGGCCGACCCGCTGACCGGGGCGCTCAAGGCGCCTGCCGACATCGACCTGCAGGTCCAGCCGCCGGCGGTGATCCTGATGGCCGGGCTGCAGGGCGCGGGCAAGACCACCACCACCGCCAAGCTCGCGCGCTACCTGATCAACCAGCGCAAGAAGAAGGTGCTGACGGTGTCGGCCGACGTGTACCGGCCGGCCGCCATCGAGCAGCTGCGACTGGTGACCAAGCAGGCCGGCGCCGAGTGGTTTCCGTCGACCGCCGACGACAAGCCGATCGACATCGCGACCCGCGCGCTCGACCACGCGCGTCGCCACTATTTCGACGTGCTGCTGGTCGACACCGCGGGCCGTCTCGCGATCGACGACGCGCTGATGCGCGAGATCAGCGAGCTGCACGCCGCGCTCAAGCCGGTCGAGACGCTGTTCGTGGTCGATGCGATGCAGGGCCAGGACGCCATCAATACCGCGCGCGCCTTCAAGGAGGCACTGCCGCTGACCGGCATCGTGCTGACCAAGCTCGACGGCGATTCGCGCGGCGGCGCGGCGCTGTCGGTGCGCCAGGTGACGGGGGTGCCGATCAAGTTTGCCGGCATCAGCGAAAAGATCGAGGGGCTCGAGGTCTTCGACGCACAGCGTCACGCGGGCCGGGTGCTCGGCATGGGCGACATCGTCGCGCTGGTCGAGGAAGTCCAGAAGGGCATGGATGTCGACGCGGCCAAGAAGCTCGCCGACAAGGTGCGTGCCGGCGATGCCTTCGACCTCAATGACTTCCTGGCCCAGTTGTCGCAGATGAAGAAGATGGGCGGGCTGTCGGGGCTGATGGACAAGCTGCCGTCGCAGCTCACCGCCAAGGCCGGCAAGCTCGGACAGGCCGACATGGACCGCGCCGAGCGCGACGTACGCCGCATGGAAGGCATCATCAATTCCATGACACCGCAGGAGCGGCGCAAGCCCGAACTGCTGAAGGCCACGCGCAAGCGCCGCGTCGCCGCAGGCTCGGGCGTGCAGGTCCAGGAAGTGAACCGCCTGCTCAACCAGTTCGAGCAGATGCGCGACATGATGAAGAAGATGAAGGGCGGCGGGATGATGAAGATGATGAAGCGCATGGGCGGCATGAAGGGCATGGGCGGCATGCGCTGAGCCCGCCGCGACGCCCCGGCGGAAGTCCACGGGGCCACGGGAGGCAACTGCGATGAGCGAGATCTGGATGCCGGCGCTGGCCGCGCTGGTGCTGCTGATGCTGATCCTTGCGTGGCGCTCGCGCCGGCGTGCCGCGACCGCCGCGCCCGAGGCGTCCGAACGGCTCGACACCATCGCCGCGTGGCCGCCCGAGGCAACGCGCCTGATGACGCGCCACGAAATCATCGCGTTCGGCATCCTGTCGCGCGCCTTCCCCGAGTGCATCGTGCTGGCCCAGGTGCCGCTGGCGCGTTTCCTCAAGGTGCCGCGCCGCAATTCTTACAACGAGTGGCTGCGCCGGATGGGCAGCCAGTGCGCCGACCTGGTGCTGTGCGACATGAGCTCGCTCGTATTAGCGGTGGTCCATGTGCAGCCGCCCGCGGGCCAGGCGAGCGAGCGCGCGCAACAGCGGCTGGCGCGCATGTCGCGGGTGCTCGGGCGGGCCGACATTCCCTTGGGCGTGTGGACCGAAGGCGCGCTGCCCAACGTCGACGCGGCGCGCGACAGCCTCTATCGCGCGGTCGCTCCGGCGATCGCGCCGGCACCCCCGACACCCGTCCGCACGACGACGACAACGGCGGCGGCTGCCGTCGCCGCGACCCCTGGCGTCGGCGGCGCGATGCGACCGGCCCTGGACGCGCCCAGCCCGTTCGAGGACGACCACCGTGATTCGACGCAGGACGAGCGGATCGAGGTCCGCGAGCCACCGCTCTCGACCTGGTTCGACGATATGGATTCTGGCCCCGGCCGTCTGCCGCCGCCGGCGCCGCCGAAGCGCTGACGCGGCCGGCCGGCCCTGCGCAACCGGCACGGTCCGACCCGCCAAACGCCGACGCTGCCGCGTCGCCGGACGGCGCCACGCTGATTCAATCGAAGGACCGTTCATGAAGATCATCGAGATCCGCGAAATCACGCAACCCATCCAGTCCAACATCCGCAACGCCTACATCGACTTCTCGAAGATGACGCTCAGCCTGGTGGCGGTCGTCACCGACGTCGTGCGCGACGGCAAGCGGGTGATCGGCTACGGCTTCAACTCGAACGGGCGCTACGGTCAGGGCGCGCTGATGCGCGAGCGCTTCATCCCGCGCGTGCTCGAGGCCGATCCGGCCAGCCTGCTCGACCCGCAGCGCGACAACCTCGATCCGCACCGCATCTGGGAGACGATGATGCGCAACGAGAAGCCCGGCGGCCACGGCGAGCGCTCGGTCGCGGTCGGCACCATCGACATGGCGGTGTGGGATGCAGTGGCCAAGATCGAGGGCAAGCCGCTTTTCCAGTCGCTGGCCGAGCGCTACGGCGACGGCCGACCGAACCGCAAGGTCTTCGTCTACGCCGCCGGCGGCTACTACTGGCCCGGCCAGGGCGTCGAGGGCCTCGAGCGCGAGATGCGCAGCTACCTCGACCGCGGCTACACGGTCGTCAAGAAGAAGATCGGCGGCGCCTCGCTCGACGCCGACCGGCGCCGCATCGAGGCGGTGCTGCGCCTGCTCGGCCCCGGCCAGCGGCTGGCGGTCGACGCCAACGGCCGCTTCGACCGGCCGACCGCGATCGCGTATGCGAAGGCGCTGTCCGATTACGACCTCTACTGGTACGAGGAACCGGGCGACCCGCTCGACTACGCGTTGCAGGCCGAACTGGCACCGCACTATGCCGGCGCGATGGCGACCGGCGAAAACCTGTTCTCGATGCAGGATGCGCGCAATCTGATCCGCTACGGCGGCATGCGTCCCGACCGGGACTGGCTGCAGTTCGACTGCGCGCTCAGCTATGGCCTGGTCGAGTACCTGCGCACGCTCGAGATGCTGGAGGAGCACGGCTGGTCGGCGTCACGCTGCGTGCCTCACGGTGGGCACCAGATGTCGCTCGCAATCGCGGCCGGGCTCGGCCTGGGTGGCAATGAGTCCTATCCCGATCTGTTCCAACCCTACGGTGGTTTCCCGGATGGCGTCGAGGTGATCGACGGCCACGTCACGCTGCCCGAACTGCCGGGCATCGGCTTCGAGGGCAAGGCCGACCTGTACCGCGAGATGCACGCGCTGGCGCACTGAGCCGTCGCCCGGCGACACTTTGTGAGCGTCGGCCTTGCGGCGCCGCAGTCAGTCCAGCAAGGCGCGCGAGAACTCGCGCGCCTTGAAGGTCTGCAGGTCCTCGAGCTTCTCGCCGACGCCGATGAAATACACCGGCACCGGCTTGCGCCGCTCGCCCGCCCACAGCGCGATCGCCGCGAGCACGCCGCCCTTGGCGGTGCCGTCGAGCTTGGTCACGATCAGCCCGGTCAGGCCGAGCGCCTGGTCGAAAAGCTGCACCTGCGACAGCGCGTTCTGGCCGGTGTTGCCATCGACCACCAGCAGCACTTCGTGCGGCGCGCCGGTCATCGCCTTGCCGATCACGCGCTGGATCTTCTTCAACTCCTCCATCAGATGGACCTGGGTCGTCAGGCGCCCGGCGGTATCGGCGATCACAACGTCACAGCCGCGCGACGTGCCTGCCATGACCGCGTCGTAGGTCACCGCGGCCGGATCGCCGCCTTCCTGGCTCACGATCTCGACCTGGTTGCGGTCGGCCCACACCGCGAGTTGTTCGCGCGCCGCAGCGCGAAAGGTGTCGGCGGCGGCCAGCAGCACCTTCTGCCGGGCTGCCGCCAGATGCCGCGTCAGCTTGCCGATGCTGGTCGTCTTGCCGGCCCCGTTGACGCCCACCACCATGATCACGGTCGGCATGTGGCGCCCGATGCCGAGCGCGCCCTCGAGCGGCGACAGCAGGTCGGTCAAGGCATCGCCGAGCAGCATCTTCACCGCGTCGGGCCGCGTCGCATAGCTGTCCTTGACGCGCCGGCGCAGGTCGGTCAGCAGGAACTCGGTCGCCTTGACACCGGTGTCGGCCATCAGCAGGGCCGTCTCCAGTTCCTCGTAAAGCGCCTCGTCGACCTGCGCGCCGGTGAAGACCTGCGCCAGGCTGCTGCCGGTCTTGCGCAGCCCACTGCGCAGCTTGTCCATCCAGCCGCCGCGGTCGGCCGGCGCGTCGTCGATCTCGTCGAGCTCGGGCTCGGGCTCGGGCGCCGGCGGCGGCCGTTGCGCGGCGATGGGCGCGGGCGAACTCGCATCGCCGCGCGGGGCCGGCGACGTGGAGGCCCCCGTCGCAGCACCGGGCGGGCGCAGCGGTGCCGCGGGCGGGACGATCGGTGGCGCTGGCAGCGGTCGTAAAGGCGCGGTCGACGTCGGCGCAGCCTCGGACGGTCGCGCCCGTGGAGCCGCCGGCGTCAGGGCTGGCGCTGGGATGGGCGTGGATGCCGGTGCCGGTGCCGGTGCCGGTGCAAATGAAGGCGCAGGCGCAGGAACGGGTGACGGCACGGGCGTGAGCACAGGCGCAGGTACGAGCGCTGGTGCGGGTCCGGGCGCGGGCCCCGCTGCAGGTGCTGGCACCTCCAGCGTCCCACCGCGGGCCCACCCCGGCGTGACCTGGCGCAGTTTGGTCAGCCAGCCCGCCGGTGCCGCTGTGGCGCCCTCCGGCGGCGCATCGGTCGACGGGGCCGCCGGCGACGACACCGGCGCGGCCGGCGCCTCGATGGGGGGTACCGGCGGCTTTTTCTTGAAGAAGCTGAACATGCGGGAGCGGGAAGAAAACGACACAGCGGAGAGGCGAGCCTAGCGCAGGGCAGACGCTGCCCCGGCAGGCGCGCGACTGCTCTTGTGCCTGGCCACGATATAATTTTTGGCTAGGCGCTTTAGCTCAGTCGGTTAGAGCGACGGAATCATAATCCGCAGGTCCGGGGTTCGAATCCCTGAAGCGCCACCAGCACCGTTCGGCAACAGGCACTTGGAGCGCATTGCGCCAAGTGCCTTTTTGCTGGCCGCCCGCTGGGCGTGCCGCTCACCTGGAATTCAGCCCATGGATGTCCCCGACCTCGCCCAGATTGCCGCGCTCGAGATGCGCAGCCACGGTCTCGAGCCTGACTTCGCGCCGGCCGTGCTCGAGCAGATCGAGATCGAGGCGGCCCGGCCTGCGCCGCCGACGGACGCCACCGACATCCCGGACCTGCGCGAGCGGCTGTGGTTCTCGATCGACAACGTCGACACGCTGGATCTCGACCAGCTGAGTTGGACCGAGCCGCTGGCTGGCGAGGCGGTGCGACTCGCCGTCGCGGTGGCCGACGTCGATGCGCGGGTGGCGCGCGGCAGCGCGGTCGACGAGCATGCCGCGCGCAATACGACCTCGGTCTATACCGCCGCGGGCGTCTTCCCGATGCTGCCGCTGCACCTGTCGAACGATCTCACGTCGTTGCGCGCGGACGAGGATCGACGGGCGGTGGTGGTGCAGATGGACATCGCCGCCGACGGCACGATCACCGCATCGCAAGTGATGCGCGCCTGGGTCCGCAACCGGGCCAAGCTCGACTACGACACGGTGGCGGCCTGGCTCGACGGCGAGGCACCGGCCCCGCTGCGCGTCGCCCCTGACGCCGCGCTGCAGGCGCAACTGCGGCTGCACGACGACGTGGCGCAGCGACTGCGGCGCTGGCGGCACCGACGTGGCGCGCTCAACGTGGCGACCTCGCAGGCCCGACCGGTGTTCGAGGACGGCCGGCTGGTCGACCTGCGGGCCGACCGGAAGAACCGCGCCAAGGACCTGATCGCGGACCTGATGATCGCCGCCAACGGCGTGACCGCGCGCTTCCTGACCGAGCGCGGGCAGCCGTCGCTGCGCCGCGTGCTGCAGGAGCCGCGTCGCTGGGACCGGCTGGTCAACCTGGCGGCGCAGCACGCTGTCGCCCTGCCTGCCGCGCCCGACGCGCCAGCGCTCGATGCCTTCCTGACGGCGCGCCGGGCGGCCGACCCGGACGGCTTCGAGGAGTTGTCGCTCTCGGTCGTCAAGCTGCTGGGGTCGGGCGCTTATGCGGCGGTCGGAACGGACGCGGCGCCGGTCGGGCACTTCGGCCTCGCGGTCAACGACTATGCGCACTCGACCGCACCCAACCGGCGCTATGTCGACCTGGTGACGCAACGCCTGCTCAAGGCCGCACTGGCGCAGACCGCGGCGCCCTACACGCTGGCCGAGTTGGAGCGGATCGCCGCGCACTGCACGGCGCAGGAGGACGTCGCGTCGACGGTCGAGCGCCGGGTGCTCAAGGCCGCCGGGGTGCTGCTGCTGCACGGCCGCATCGGCGAGGTGTTCGATGCCGTGGTCACCGGCGCAGCGCCGAAGGGCACCTTCGTGCGCATCACCTCGCCACTGGTCGAGGGCCGCGTGATCGAGGGCGCGCAGGGCCTGGACGTCGGCGACCGGGTGCGGGTGCGGCTGCGTGCGGTCGATCTCGACCAGCGCCACATCGACTTCGCGCGCGAGGTGGCGGTCGGGCGCATCGACGCGGCTTGACGCGGCGCAAGCCGGCCACGACGCTTGCGCGGCAGGATGCGACCCGGGCCGCGTGTCCTGCGGCCGATCGAGGCCCCGCCATGCATGCCCTGCGCTCCTTGCTCGTCCACATCGACCCGTCGCCGCGCTGCGCGGTGCGCCTGGCCATCGCGCGCGAACTGGGGCGCCAGCACGACGCGACGGTCACCGCCTTGTATGCCTGCGCACCGAGCTATCTCGACCTCCCGTTCGCGATGGCCGAGGGCAGCGCCGGCGCTTTCGTCGCCTTGCAGCAGCTCGATGACGACCGGCGTCGGCAGGCGCTTGCCCTGTTCCAGCACGAGCGCGACATCGCCGGCACCGGGGTGCGGATGGTCTGGCGCGAGTTGGCCGGCGCCCCGCTCCTGCCCGGGTTTGCCGGGCAGGCACTGTGCAGCGACCTGATGTTGCTCGGGCAGCACGACGCCGACGACCTGCAGACGCTCGGCGTCGCGCCCGACTTCGTGGCGTCGGTGCTGGTGGCCAGCGGCCGTCCGGCGCTGGTGGTGCCGAACACGGGCAGTGATGCCGCCCTCGACGGCGACGTGCTGATCGCCTGGAAGGCCAGCCGCGAGGCCGCGCACGCGGTCACCGCCGCGCTGCCGATCCTGCACCGGGCGCGTCGCATCCACGTGTGCGCCGCCAACGCGCACGCGGGCGCCGCCGGTCCGGCGGAACTCGAGGCCTGGCTGCGCCTGCACGGCATCGAGGCCGCGTTCGAACACCACGCTTCGGTGCCGGCCGAGATGCCGGGCGAGGGCCTGCTGTCGCTGGCGGCGGATGTCGAAGCGACGCTGCTGGTGATGGGTTGCTACGGCCACAGTCGCGCGCGCGAGCTGGTCCTGGGTGGCGCGTCGCGCACGATCCTCCGGTCGATGACCTTGCCAGTGCTGATGGCGCACTGAGCGCGCCGGGCCGGCCGGTTCAGGCCGGCGCCGGCACGCTGCGCCCACGCACCAGCGCGAGCACGATCGCGCCCAGCCCGGCGAGCGTCACCGCGGTCAGCAGCAGCCAGCCGACCACCGGCAGCCAGCCGAGCAGCATCAGCAGCAGCAGGCCGAGCGCGGTGTAGCCGAAGCGCGAGGCCGGCGTCAATGGCGCGCCGGCGCGCAGGCTGCGCGACAGCCGCTCACCGACGAAGACCGCACCGATCGCAAAGCCGACCATCATCAGCAGCGGATAGAACGCGAGCACCGCGAGCGCGAGCGGAATCCCGAGCAGTGTCAGCACCAGCAGGATCACCACCAGCGGCACCGTCACCACCAGCAGCAGGCCCAGACCGAGCACGCGCCAAGGCGCGCTGGCGACGGCCTCGGTGGCGCGCGCCGAAAAACGCGGCATCAACCAGACGAGCACCGCGGCAACCGCCAGCAGCACGACATAGCCGAAGACCGAGCCGATGCCCAGCGGTAGCCAGCCCCGCCGATGCCGA
>JBDSZM010000193.1:0-4459 GCA_039925165.1 Burkholderiaceae bacterium | reverse complement strand
GCGACTTGACGCCCGCCGCGGGTGGCAGGTGCTTGCCGATGGTCTTGAACAACTGGCCGATGAAGCCGTCCGGCGTCCAGTTGGCCAGACCGATCTTGCCGCCCGGCCTGCACACCCGAACCAGTTCGGCCGCTGCCCTCTCCTGGTCAGGTGTGAACATCACGCCGAAGGTCGAGACCACGACGTCGAAGCTTGCGGCATCGAACGGCAGCGCTTCGGCATCGGCCTCGCGAAACTCGATGTTCAGCCGCTCGGCGGCGGCACGTTCGCGTGCTCGATCGAGCAGCGCCGGCACGTAGTCGGTCGCGACCACGTCGCACCAGCGGCGCGCGGCGGCCAATGAAGCATTGCCGTTGCCGGCGGCGACGTCGAGCACTCTCTGACCGGCGCGAATGTCGAGGGCTTCACACAGGTCTTCACCGACAATCTGCAGCGTCGTCCCGACAACGGCATAGTCGCCGGACGACCAGGCGCCCCGCTGGCGGGCCTTGACCGCGTCAAGATCGGCCGTGCCCGGTTCGAGGCTTTGATGGTTTGCGGCAGGGGATGCAATCATGATGGTCGCCGTTCGGTGGGTTGTTTGCGGGCGCCTGAAGCGCAGCGTCCACGATGCCTCAGGTTAGGCACCGCCCGTGGTACGCAGCGTGGTAGCCGGCGTGGGAATCGCAGTGGAATCCGACCTGCAGGTCCGCACCGGCGGCGGGCCTGCCTTGGAAGTTCGGATGCTCGGGCCCCTGACGATCAGCCGCGACCGTGTCGCGCTCAAGCTGCCGTCATCGCGCAAGGTACGCGCCCTGGTCGCCTATCTGGCGCTCGCCCCGCGCGCACTGACACGCGCCCACTTGTGCGAGTTGCTCGGTGACATCCCGAACGATCCCCGCGGCGAGCTCCGATGGTGTCTGAGCAAGGCCAGGGCCGTTCTCGACGAACCCGGCCGTCCAAGGATCGAGACCTCGGGTGACACCGTCGCACTCGACCTCACCGACTGCTTCATCGACGTGGTCGAGATCACCCACGCGATGCAGACGACTCTCGGAGCGCTCGAACCCGAGCGACTGCGCGCGCTCTCGACACACTTCGTTGGCGACTTTCTGGAAGGGCTCGAGGTCGACCGCAGCCCTGCGATCAACAGCTGGCTGGTGGCTCAGCGGCGCCGGTTCCGTGCTTGTCACGTTGCCGTGATCGAGCACCTGGTGGCCAGTCTGACAGTCGAGTCCGACGCCATCCTGGGCTGTCTGGAGAAGTGGCTTCAGCTTGCCCCGTTCGACCGGCGCGCGCACCAGACGCTTCTGAACACACTCGCACAGCGCCGGCAACTTCGCGAGGGCGAGGAACATCTGGCTGCGACCGCGCGCGCATTCGAGGTCGAGGGTCTGGACTGGAGGCCGATTCGCGACAACTGGCGCGATGCGAAAAGTCGATATGCAGGCGGCTCGGGGTCAGGCGGGGCAGGGGCAGTGGCTGCCGCTTCTGCAAGCCTGACGTCGATGCCCGGTCATGAACTCCCCACAACCACGCCCAGCCCCCGTCGCGCCTCGATCGCGATCATGCCGTTCGTCGATCAACTGGCCGACGGCGCCACCCACGGTGGGTTGGCCGACGGTCTGGCGCACGACATCATCACCCGGCTCGCGAAGTTGCGAAGTCTCTTCATCATCGCGCAGGGCTCGGTCTTCGCGCTCCACGAGCGCAGCGTGGGTCCGCAAGAGGCCGGCCGAACCCTGAACGTGGACTTTGTCGTGAGCGGATCGCTGCGGCGCCTAGGCATGCGGCTGGTCGTCAACGTCGAGCTCGCCGAGACCCGGACCGCCCGCATCGTCTGGGCCGAAGTGTTTGATCGCACGCTGGACGACACCTTTCTCGTGCTCGACGAGATCGGCAACCGGATCGTCGCGTCGATCGCCAGCGAGATCGAGACCGTCGAGCGCAACCGGGCCGTCCTGAAGCCGCCGAGCTCATTGGATGCGTGGGAGGCTCATCACCGCGGCCTTTGGCACATGTATCGCTTCAATCGGGCCGACAACGAGCGGGCGCGGCACTTCTTCGAGATGGCAGTGCGCCTCGACCCGACGTTTGCGCGTGCCCATGCCGGCTTGTCCTTCACTCATTTCCAGAGCGCCTTTCAACATTGGGCGCCACGCGAACGGGAAGTCGACCGCGCCTTCGGGACGGCGGGCCAGAGCCTCATCGTTGACGACCGGGACCCCGCGGCACATTGGGCGATGGGTCGGGCCCTGTGGCTGCGCGGCCTCCAGGAACAGTCGGTGGTCGAACTGGAGACGGCCGTGCACCTGAGCCCGAACTTCGCTCTCGGGCACTACACCCTCGCGTTCGTGCACAGTCAGTCGGGCGACCCTCTGGCGGCGATCGGATTCTCCGATCACTCGCGCCTCTTGAGCCCCGTCGACCCGCTCCTGTTCGGGATGCTGGGCGCCCGCGCGATGGCGCTTGCACGTCTGGGCCGACTCGAGGAAGCCGCGGATTGGGCCGTCAAGGCCGCGACCCGCCCCAATGCCCATGTCCATATTTTGGCGATCGCCGCCATTTGCCTCGGACTGGTCGGCCGACTCGAGGAGGGACATGGCTACACCGCGTTGATTCACCGGTCGCTTCCACAGTATCGCGTGGACGACTTCCTGGCCGCCTTCCGGTTTGCTGCCGACGGCACTGCCCTGTTTCGAACCGGCGCTCAGCGGATCGGGCTCGGTTGACCCGAATGGGGCCGACAGGCGCCGCCGCTTCCGAGTGCTACTGGAAATTCGCCAGCATCTTCTCGAGCGCCATCGTGAACGGCGACTGCAGCAGCGGCAGGGTCAGCAGCACCCCGAGCAGGCCGACCGACAGCGTGATCGGAAAGCCGATCGCGAAGATGTTCATCTGCTGCGCGACCCGCGAGACGATGCCGAGCACGAGGTTGGTGAACAGCAGCATCGCCACCAGCGGCAGCGCGATCCACAGGCCGAGCTGAAAGATCTCCGCGCCCCAGCGCTGCGGCTGCACGGTGCGCAGAAAAGCGAACGGATCGGCGCTGACCGGAAACGCGCTGAAGCTCTGCACCACCGCCGCAATCAGCATCAGGTGGCCGCCCATCACGATGAAGAGCCAGCTCACACTGACACCGAAGAAGCGGCTCATCGCGGTGGCCTGGCCGCCGGTGGCAGGGTCGAAGAAGCCGGCGAAGTTGAGGCCCATCTGCAGGCCGATGATCTCGCCCGCGAACTCGACCGCGGCGAACACGATGCGCACCGCGAAGCCGAGCGACAGCCCGATCAGCAGTTGCTGCACGATCATCAGGAAGCCGGCCGCCGAGTCGAGCGCGACGGTTGGCATCGGCGGCAGGCTGGCCTGCGCGCAGAACGCGATCAGGAAGGCGAGCGCGATGCGCACCCGCACCGGCACGCTGCGCTGCGCCAGCACCGGCATCGCGCCGAAGAGGGCCAGCACGCGCAGGAAGGGCCACAGGATCGGCGTGATCCAGGCCAGGACCTGGGTGTCGGTGAAGGTGAGCAAGTCCGGCTCAGCCCACCGCGCCGGGGATGGATTGCAGCGTGCGCTGCACGTACTCGACGAGGGTGCTCAGCATCCACGGGCCGGCCACCGCGAGCACCGCGACCGCGGCGATCAGCTTGGGCACGAAGGACAGCGTGGCCTCGTGGATCTGCGTGGCGGCCTGGAAGATGCTGACGACCAGGCCGACGCCCAGGATGGTCAGCAGCATGGGCGCGGCGATCGTCAGCAGCATGTACAGGCCGCTCTGGCCGAAGGTGAAGACCTGTTGGGCATCCATGGGCGTGGCTCGGGCAGAGGGTCAGGTTGCGAAGCTGGCGGCGAGCGAGCCCAGCAGCAGGTTCCAGCCGTCGGCCAGCACGAACAGCATCAGCTTGAACGGCAAGGCCACCAGCACCGGCGACAGCATCATCATGCCGAGCGACATCAACACGCTGGCGACGATCATGTCGATGATGAGGAACGGGATGAAGATCAGGAAGCCGATCTGGAACGCGCTCTTCAGCTCGCTCGTCACGAAGGCCGGCACCAGCACCTTGAACGGCACGTCGGCGCTCTTCACCGAAGGGTCGACCTTGGCGAGCTTGGCGAACAGCATCACGTCGGCCTGGCGCGTCTGCTTGAGCATGAACTCGCGCATCGGCACCTCGCCGCGCTTGAGCGCCTCGTCGAACGCGATGCGGTTCTCGCTGTACGGCTGGTAGGCGTCGGCGTACACCTTGTCGAGGGTCGGGCCCATGACGAAGAAAGTGAGGAAGAGGCTGAGGCCCACCACCACCTGGTTCGGCGGTGCGGCCTGGGTTCCCAGCGCCTGGCGCAACAGGCTCAGCACGATGACGATGCGGGTGAATCCGGTCATCAGCAACAGCACTGCGGGCAGGAAGCTCAGTGCGGTGAAGAACAGCAGCGTCTGGATCGGCACCGAGTAACTCGTGCCGGCCGCACCCTGGCC
>JBDSZM010000192.1:0-3133 GCA_039925165.1 Burkholderiaceae bacterium | reverse complement strand
AGCGGCGAGATCAAATGGCTGGCGTTAGCCCCTTTGCTTTGGTGACTTTCATTTGGGGCAGCAAATGAAAGTTACTCGCCCGCCGGGGCGAATTCCCGGCACCGGCCTTGGCGATCAACAGCGCCTCATCCAAGCTTCCGAAGCAATTCCACAGCGCCGCGAAGACAGTCCCCCGTCGGCGGAGCGTCCGCAACCCGATCGACACGATAAGACATGACCACCACCACCCTGCCCGACGACAAAACGCTGCAGGAACTCGAGGAGAAGTTCGACCCCGAAATGCGCTTCCGCCCGCTCACGCGCGTCGCCGCGACCGTGGTCGGTGGCCTGCTGCTCGTGCTGTCGCTGTTCCACTACTACACGGCCGGCTTCGGCCTCTTGCAGGAAGTGACACACCGCGGCGTGCACATGGCGTTCGTGCTCGGCCTGATCTTCCTGGTCTTCCCGCACCGCCGCGCACTGCTGGAGAAGGCGGCGACGCATCGCGCCCTCGCGCCCGGCAACGTGCCGTGGTTCGACTGGCTGCTCGCGGTCGCCGTGGCGATCTCGGTGCTCTACATCCCCTACATCTTCGAGGACCTGACGTTCCGCGTCGGCAACCCGCTGCCGCTCGACGTGGTGATGGGCACGATCCTGATCGTGACGCTGCTCGAGGCGACCCGGCGCAGCATGGGCTGGCCGCTGCCGCTGATCGCGATCGCGTTCATGGTCTATGCGCTGGCCGGGCCGATCTTTCCCGGCCTGCTCAAACACGCCGGCTCGAGCTGGACCCAGCTCGTCAACCATCAATACCTGACGAGCCAGGGCATCTACGGCGTCGCGATCGGCGTGGTCGCGACCTACGTCTTCCACTTCGTGCTGTTCGGCGTACTGGCCACACGCATCGGCCTCGGCCAGCTCTTTCTCGACATCGCGAGCAGCATCGCCGGCCGCTATGCCGGCGGGCCGGCCAAGGTCAGCGTGTTCGGCTCGGCGATGTTCGGCATGCTGTCGGGGTCGAGCGTGGCGAATGCCGTGACCGTCGGCTCGCTCACCATCCCGGCCATGATCCGGGTCGGCTACCGGCGCGAGTTTGCCGCCGCGGTCGAAGCCGCCTCGTCGACCGGCGGGCAGATCACGCCGCCGGTGCTGGGCGCCGCGGCGTTCCTGATGATCGAGTTCCTGGCCGTGCCGTACCAGACCATCATCGTCGCCGCCGCGGTGCCGGCCTTCATGCACTTCTTCGGCGTCTTCATGCAGGTGCACTTCGAGGCCAAGCGCTTCGGCCTGCGCGGCCTGACCGACGCCGAGATGCCCAGGCTGCGCCGCAGCTTCCAGGAGCGCTGGCCGACGCTGATCCCGCTCGTCCTGCTGATCGGCATCCTGGTCACGGGCCGCACGCCTTACCTTGCCGCCTTCACCGGCATCACCTCGTGCGCCATCGTCGGGCTGGCGACCCGCGTCGAAGGCAATACGCCGCGCCACTGGGGGCTGCTGTTCGCGCTGCACGCGGTGCTGCTGGTCGTCGTGTTCGGCGGCATCGAGAACGCCCAGGTCAAGTTCGGCATCTTCGCGGCGGCCTTCGTCGCGACGCCGTTCCTGCTCAAGGCGCTGCGGGTCGATGGCCGCATCGGCACGCCGGCGCTGATCGAGGCTTTCAGCACCGGTGCCAAGTACGCGCTGGCGGTCGGCGCGGCGGCCGCGACGGTGGGGCTGGTGATCGGCGTGGTGACGCTCACCGGCGTGGGCTTCAAGCTCAGCACCATCATCACCGGTGCGGCGCAGGCGGTGGCCGGCGGCGTCGGCACGCTGATCCCGGCATCGCTCGTCAACCCGGCATCGCTCACCCTGCTGGTCGCGCTGGTGATGACCGGCCTGGTGTGCATCCTGCTGGGTTGCGGCATCCCGACCACCGCCAACTACATCATCATGGTCACGGTCGCCGCGCCCACGCTGGTGCTGCTCGGCGTCGAGCCGCTGGTCGCGCACTTCTTCGTCTTCTATTACGGCGTGCTCGCCGACATCACGCCCCCGGTTGCACTGGCCGCGTACGCCGCCGCGGGCATGGCCGGCAGCGACCCGTTCAAGACCGGCAACATGGCGTTCCGCCTGGGCATGGCGAAGGCACTGGTGCCGTTCGTATTCGTCTTCTCGCCGAGCCTCTTGATCGTCGCCAAGGGCTACACGCACTACGACTTCGCGGTCACCTTCTTCGGCTGCATCGTCGGCATCACGCTGCTCGCGGCCGCGCTGAGCAGGTACTTCCTGGTCGAGATGACGCGCGCTGAACAGGCCCTGTGCCTCGTCGCCGCGCTGCTCATGATCGCGCCGGGGTTGGTGCCGACGCTGATCGGGATGGCGCTGGCAGTGCCGATGGTGCTGCGGCACGTGGTGGCGAGGAGGAAGGTGGCGGCTTGATGGCAGCGGCTGTGCACCCGAGGCACCGTTGAAGCCCGCCCTGCGCATCGCGCTCGGCCGCCGCGCCGGGCTGGTGTCCGGGCTGCTCGGCACGCTGTGCGTGCTGGCCGAGCTGTGTTTCCTGCTGCCCGACCTGCTCGTGACGCGCGACGCGTTGCCCATGTACATCGAGCACCTGTCGGTGTTCAGGGCGATCCTGAAGGGCAGCCTGCTGACCACCTTCGCGCTCGGCGCGCTGGGGGCGATGAAATCGCGGCCATCCAGTTGGCGCATCTCATTCCCGTCCGGGCTCATGCGGTAGACCACATCGGAGCTGGCGGTCACGAATGCGCGCAATCGCGCCTCGCTCTCGCGCAACGACAAATTGGCCTCGCGGCGGACCCGGGCCATCTGCAGCTGCGACCCGACGCGAGCCAGCAACTCCCGCGCATTGAACGGCTTGACCAGGTCGTCATCCGCGCCGACCTCGATGCCCTCGACCCGGGTTTCCTCACCGGCGCGCGCCGACAGCAGGACCACCGGCAGGCTGCTGGCGGCCGGGTCCGCCCGCAGTTGCGCAAGCAGAACCAGGCCATCCAGGCGCGGCATCGTTACGTTCGCGAGAACCAAGTCAGGCGGGTTGCTGCGCACCGCGGCCAGGGCCGCTTCGCCGTCGGGCACGGTCGGCTTTCCGGCCGCAGCCCAGGCGGCAAGCCCAATCCCGGTCGGCTGGCGATCCAGTTCAAGGCCGGCGACA
>JBDSZM010000191.1:0-2596 GCA_039925165.1 Burkholderiaceae bacterium | reverse complement strand
GTCCAGGAGACGTTCTGGTTCAGCGTATTGGCCGCCGCCTGCGAACCGCAGACCCCCAGCACGAGGACGGGCAACAGGGCGCGCAATGCGGTCCGGATCGGGGTGTTCATCCTGTCTCCTCGGAGGTGGTGAGGTCGCAGCGCCGGGGGTCCCACACGGGTTCGTGCACGGCGCCGGCTCGGGGGGCGTGTCGAGGCAGTGTCGGACAAAACCGGCCCGCGTTACCGCACTGCGGCGTCCGGAAATTCCCTAAGCCCCGGCGCGGACACACCGGCATCGACGTCCTGCTGCGCCACTCGCGGCAGCCGTCGATCGCGGCGCCGCCGCCGTGCCGACGCACTACGATCCGACGGCCCATGAAGCTCTTCCTTTCGTATCCCTCGGCCCAGCGTCCGCTGGCCGAGCGGCTCGTGCTGGCGCTCGAGAGCGAGGGCCACGATGTCTTCATGGACCGCACCGACCTGAAGGCGGGCCTCTCGTTCCACGAGCGCCTGAGGGCAGGCATCGAGCGATCGGACGCGATGGTTTTCCTGATCACGCCCGAGGCGGTCGCCGCCGGCAGCTACACGCTCACCGAGCTCGGCCTGGCGCAACAGCAGTGGCGGCGGCCGTCCGGGCGCGTGCTGCCGGTGATGGTCGTGCCGACGCCGATCGCCGCGCTGCCGGCGTATCTGTCGGCGGTGACGGTGCTGTCACCGCGCGGCGAGATGGTGTCCGAGGTGGTGGCCGCGGTGACGCAGCTGCCTCCGGGTGGCATGGGCCGCCGGCTGGCCCTCGTCGTCGCCGTCGCTCTGGCGATCGGCGCGGGGCTGGGCGGCTACGCCTGGCGGCAGTCGGTGCAGCGCGACACGGCAGCGCGGGAGCGCGCGACCGTCGAGGCCCGGCAGACCGATCAGGCGCGAGCGCAGGTCGCCGCGGCGAACCAGCTCTGCGCCGACGGCAGCCACGAGGCCGCGCTGGACCAGCTCGCAGCGGTGGCCCGCCAGCCCGCCGCGCCGGCGCAGGTGCGCGTGGCCGAGCAGGACTGCGCGATGCGCTGGCTGCGCGAGATGCGCGCGGTCGTCGGGCAGCGCAGCTTCACCGACCAGGTGGCACGTGTCGAGCCGCTCCTGTCGAACGCGCTGGCCGGTGCGACCGGGGTGCGCGCCGCCGACCTGCGGGCCCACCTCGGCTGGGGTGTGTACCTGCGCGAACGCGACGCCGCAGGCGCTGCCAACGACCCGCTGCCGCACTGGCAGCGCGCGCTCGCCGACGACCCGGCGAACCCGTACGCCCACGCCATGTGGGCCCGCAAGCTGCTCGACAGCCCGCGCGACGTCGCCGGTGCGGCAGCGCACTTCACGCAGGCACTGGCGACCGGCCGCGACGTGGCGTTCGTGCGCGCCTTGCAGTTCGGCGGCAGCATCGGCGCCGACGACCGGCTGGTGCTCTATGCGGTGGGCGTGGCCGACCAGATGCGGCGCGCCGGCGAGGCGGTCGATGCGCGGGTGCGGACCCGCCTCTGGTCCTACGCTTTCGGCACCCGGCTGCTCGAGGCCGACTGGCGCGCGGCACTGGCGGGGGCGCTGCCGGCGTCCGACCTGCTCGCCACCTTCGACGGACTCTTCCCGGCCGCCGAGGTGCGCGACGACCAGCGCAGCCTGTGGCGCTTCGATCGGCTCACGCTGCTGACCGCGAGCGGCGACGTCGGCGCGGCGCGCGGCGGCTTTGCCGCGCTGGTCTCGGACCTGCGTGCCGCCCGGACGGAGGGCCGCATCTTCGATCAGTCGCAGCGCGCGTTCGAGCGACTGGCGCCCGACGTGCCGCGCAAGCCCTGAGTTGCGTCTAGCGCGCGGTCAGTCCTTCGACGCCGGCATGTGCGCCGCAATACCGCCGCCCGCGCTGGCCGCCCGTGCCGGCGCTGTTTCGGCGGCCGGCGTCGCTTTCTTGTCGCGCACCAGGTAGCTGTAGAGCACCGGCACCACCACCAGCGTCAGCAGGGTCGAGGTGATGATCCCGCCGATGATGGCCCGGCCCATCGGGGCCTGCATCTCGCCGCCCTCGTCGAGCGCGAGCGCCAGCGGCAGCATGCCGAAGACCATCGCCGCGGTCGTCATCAGGATCGGTCGCATCCGCACCAGGCCGGCCTGCAGCAGGGCCTCGGCGGTCGGCAGGCCGGCACGCCGCGCCTGGTTGGCGAAGTCGACCAGCAGGATCGCGTTCTTGGTGACGAGACCCATCAGCATCACGAGGCCGATCATCGAGAAGAGGTTGAGCGTCGAACCCGTCAGCAGCAGCGCCAGCATCACGCCGATCAGGGCCAGCGGCAGCGACGCCATGATCGCCAGCGGCTGCACGAAGCTGCCGAACTGAGATGCCAGCACGATGTAGATGAAGAGCACCGCCGCGCCGAGCGCGAGCAGGATGCCGCTGAAGGCCTCGGCCTGCTCGCGCGACTGGCCGCCCATGTCGAAGCGGTAGCCCGGCGGCAGCTGGGTGGCCTCGACCAGCTTCTTGACGTCGCCCGATACGTCGCCGCTCGGCCGCCCGTGCACGCCCGCGAAGATGGCCTGGCGGCGCTGCAGATCCTGCCGCTTGATGACCTCGGGGTTGGTCA
>JBDSZM010000190.1:0-2832 GCA_039925165.1 Burkholderiaceae bacterium | reverse complement strand
TCTTGCGGCCCTTCAGGTCGGACACGTTGTTCCACTCGAAGGTGGTGCCGATGTTGTAGCCGGTGTCGGCGATCAGCGCGAGCAGGCGCTGGTTGAACTTGTCCTCGAGCACGCTCGACATGTACGGCACCTTGTCGTATACGGCGCGCGCGATCTTGACGCTCTGCACCGGGCTCATGGTGCCGAACGGCAGCATCACCTGGAACGCGTGCAACGGCAGGTTCGACGGCTCGAAGCCGAAGTTGTAGCCGCCGATGTCGATGATCCCGGACTGCACGCCTTCCAGCGTATCGGCGGTCTTCACCATCGAGCCGCCGTAGCCCTCGATGAAGTCGACCTTGTGCGCGGTGCGCGCCGCGACCCGCTTGGTCACCTCGGGCACGAAGAAGCTCTGCATCAGCGCGACGTAGGTGTTCGCGGTCGGGTGGCCCGAGGCGATGCGCAGCTTGATGTCCTCGGCCTGCGCGCCGACGGCGGCCAGGGCGAGCACCGCGGCGGCGACGAGCTTGAGATTGGGGGTATGCATGGGGACGGTCTCCGGGGGTTGGCGTGACGGGCTGCTGGGTTTCTGACGCTTTTTCTCGTCGTTCGGCGCTGCGAGCGGGCTGGCTCGCAGCGTGACCGTGCGCTGCTCAGGGAATGATCAGCGTCGAGCCGCTGGTGCGGCCGGCCTCGAGGTCGCGGTGCGCGGTGGCGATGTCGGCGATCGGATAACGCTGGGCGATGGTCGGTGTCAGCACGCCCTGCGCGACGAGCGCAAACACCGCGGCCGCCGACGCCTGCAATTCGTCGGCGCCGGCGGTGTAGGTCACCAGCGTCGGCCGGGTGAAATAGAGCGAGCCGCGCTTCTGCAGCGTCGCGGCCTCGATCGGCGGTGGCGCGCCGGTGGTGGTCCCGAAGGAGACGAAATAGCCGCGCGGCGCGAGCGCGTCCAGCGTCTGCTCGAAGGTCGCTTTGCCCACCGAGTCGTAGACCACCGGGAAGCCCTTGCCGCCGCTGATCTGCATCAGCCGCGCCGGCACGTCCTCGCGGCTGCGGTCGATGCACTCCGCATAGCCGCTGCGCAGCGCCAGCGCGATCTTCTCCGGTCCGGAGGCGATGCCGACCATGCGGGCGCCGAGGTGGTGACCCCACTGCCCCGCGAGCAGGCCGACCCCGCCGGCCGCAGCGTGGAACAGGACCGATTCGCCGGCCCGCACCGGATAGCAGCGCGTCAGCAGGTACTCGACCGTCATGCCCTTCATCAGCACCGCCGCCGCCTGCTCATCGCTGATGCCGTCGGGCGTGCGCACGATGCGGCTCGCCGGCATCACGCGCCAGGCCGCGCAGGCGCCCGGCGCGCCGCCGCCGTAGCAGACCCGGTCTCCGGCCGCAAAGCCGCTCACGCCGGGGCCGACGCGCTCGATCACGCCCGCTGCCTCGGTGCCCAGGCCCGACGGCAGCGGCAACGGATACTGGCCCGAGCGGTGGTAGACGTCCTGGTAGTTCAACCCGACCGCGGTCTGGCGGATCAACACCTCGCCAGCCGCAGGCTCGGCAATCTCGGCAGTCTCGAGCCCGAGAACCTCGGGACCTCCTTGGGTGTGGATGCGGACGGCGGTGGCTTGCATGGTGACGGCCTTGGTCGTGTGGTGAATAGGGTGGGCAGCGATCAGGCGTCGGCGCGGCAGGGTCCGCCCGTCTCGAAGAAAACGCCCCGCATCGCCGGTATCGTGGCGTCGACGCAGCGTCATCGGGCCGACGTTGCGTCAGCCTCGACCGGCGACGGTACGCGGCCGGCGGCACGCGCCTCGGCGGCGTCGAAGTCGAGCTCGATCTTGATGCCGTTGACCGGCTCGCGGAAGAAGAGCTGGTAGACGTTGGCGTCGTGCGTCTTGCGCTCGCTGAACGCGATGCCGCTGCGCGTCAGACGCTCGACGGTGCCGGCGATGTCGTCGCAGGCGAAGCAGATGTGGTCGATGCAGCCCGACCCCTGCGCCAGACCGGCCGCGGACGATGGCGCCGGCCGGTCGCCGGGTGCGCCCATGTAGGCGTCCTGCTGCGCCGAGTGGCGCGCCCTGGCGATGTGCAGCACCGCTCGGTCACCCAGATAGAGCCAGTGGACCGGGAAACCGAAATCCGGATGCCAGCCCGCCTCGAACCCGAGGTTCTGGCAAAACCAGTCACGCGTCGCGTCGGGATCGTGGCTGAGGATCAGCATGTGTTCGAGCAGGCGCAGACCCACGGCGTCATCTCCTGGTGATCGCCGGATCAATTAACCGCCGGCGCCGGGATTGTGGGACGGCTAAGGCACCTGGCGCCTGCGTGACTTCCCTCGGTTGACAGCGCCAGCGTTCCGTCCGCCGGACCGTGGTTCCGTTCAAGGGAACGCCGGTCAGACCCCGGCGAGCCCGGTCCGGCAGCCATGCTTCAATCGATGCATGACTGGCCCGACACCCCTGCTGTCCCTGCGCGGCCTGGCGAAACACTACGCCGATATCGCGGTGTTCGCGGCGGTCGACCTCGACGTCGCGGCCGGCGAATTCGTCGCCATCGTCGGCGAGTCGGGCGTCGGCAAGTCGACCCTGCTGAACTGCATCGCCGGGCTGGACAGCGCCGACCGCGGCACGGTGACCATCGACGGCATCGACATGACGCACCGCACCGAGGCCTAGCAGGCACGGCTGCGGCGCGACCGGCTGGGCTTCGTGTTTCAGGCGTTCCACGTGCTGCCGCACTTGAGCGTGGCCGACAATGTCGCGCTGCCGCTCCTGCTGCAGCACCGGCCCGACCCGGCGCGGGTGGCGCAGGTGCTGGCCGCCGTCGGCCTCGCGGGCCTGGGCGCTCGGCTGC
>JBDSZM010000189.1:0-6180 GCA_039925165.1 Burkholderiaceae bacterium | reverse complement strand
GCCGGCGCGGCGATCTTCCTGGCGTCGCAGGCCGGCAGCTTCGTCACCGGCCAGAGCATCGTGGTCGATGGCGGGGTGACGATCTAGCCAGCGCGCCGGCGGCTCAGCCGCCGCGCGCCATCAGCATCAGTCGCTCGACCCGTTCCTCGGTGCTCGGGTGGGTCGAGAACATGCCGCGCAGGCCACCTCCGGAGAGCGGGTTGATGATCATCATCTGCGCCGTCGCCGGGTTGCGTTCGGCCGCCTCGAGCGGGGTGCCGTGGGCGTAGGCCTGGATCTTCTGCAGCGCGCTGGCCAGCGCCTGCGGGTCGCCCGAGATCTCGGCACCGCCGCGGTCGGCCTCGAACTCGCGGGCCCGACTGATCGCCATCTGGATCAGGCTCGCGGCCAGCGGGGCGAGCAGCATCACCAGGATGCCGGCGATCGGGTTGGAAGGCCGACCCTCGCTGTTGCGCCCGCCGAAGAACATCGCGAAGTTGGCCAGCATCGAGATCGCGCCCGCCATGGTGGCGCTGACGGTGCTGATCAGGATGTCGCGGTGGCGCACGTGAGCGAGCTCGTGCGCCATCACGCCGCGCAACTCGCGGTCGGACAGCACCCGCATGATGCCGGTGGTGGCGGCGACCGCGGCGTGCTGCGGGTTGCGCCCCGTGGCGAAGGCGTTGGGCGCGTCTTCCTCGATCACGTAGACGCGCGGCATCGGCAGTTCGGCCTTCTGCGACAGCTCGCGCACCATCCGGTAGAACTGCGGCGCCGAAGCCTCGTCGACCTCCTGCGCGTTGTACATCTTGAGCACCAGCTTGTCGGAAAACCAGTAGCTGAAGAAGTTCATGCCGAGCGCCAGCACCAGCGCGAACATCATCCCCTGACGCCCGCCGATCACCGAGCCGAGCGCCATGAACAGGGCCGTGATCGCGGCCATCAGGACGGCGGTCTTCATCAGATTGAACATGCGTCGATTCCTTCGGTGAGGGTCCAGACCGGGAGATGCGTCCGGGCGCCCGGACTTCAATGCTGGACGAGGTCGAAACGCATGCCCGGCGACAGGGACATCGCTTGCGCCAGCGGGCGGGCATCGCCGCGGCGTCCGCCCGCGCGCTGCAGTTCGGTGAGCAACAGCGCGCCCTGGCCGCAGGCGATGCGCAGCCCGTCGGCCTCGAGTCCGAGCAGCGTGCCGGGCGCGCCGTCGCCCGACACGACCCGGCCCCGCCAGCACTTGACGACGACCCCGTCGATCGAGGCACTGGCACCGGGAAACGGGTCGAACGCGCGCAGCCGCCGTTCGATCAACGCCGCGTCGACGCGCCAGTCGATCGGCGCTTCGGCCTTCTCGATCTTGCCCGCCCAGGTGACGCCGTCGGCTGGCTGCGGCGTGCCGACCAAGGTGCCCGCGGCCGCGTCGCTCAGCGCCTGCACCATTAGCCGGCCACCCAGCGCCGCGAGCCGGTCCTGCAGCGTGGCGGTGGTGTCGTCGGGGGCGATGGCGATCGACTCCGCAAGCAGCATCGCGCCGGTATCGAGCCCGGCGTCCATCTGCATGAGGGTGACGCCGGTGTGCGCATCGCCGGCCTCGATGGCGCGGTGGATCGGCGCCGCGCCTCGCCAGCGCGGCAGCAGCGAGGCATGGATGTTGAGGCACCCGAGGCGCGGCAGCGCCAGCACCCAGGGCGGCAGGAGCAACCCGTAGGCAGCGACGACCAGGACGTCGGGTCGCGCCGCCAGCAGGCGCTCGCGCGCGCCAACCGCAGCGTCAGCGAAATTGCCGTCCAGGCGCAGGCTGCGCGGCTGCGCGACCTCGATGGCGTGGGCTTGCGCCAGCTGCTTGACGGCCGACATCTGCAACCGCTTTCCGCGGCCTGCCGGGCGGTCGGGCTGGGTCAGCACCAACGGCACGGCAAGGCCGGCGTCGAGCAGCGCCGCGAGCGCGACCCGTGCAAATTCGGGTGTGCCGGCGAACGCGCAGCGCAGCGCAGCGCTCACGCGCGTTGCTCGTCGCGCTGCTTCTTCAGCATCTTGGTGCGGATGCGCTCGCGCTTGAGCGGGCTCAGGTACTCGACGAAAACCTTGCCCATCAGGTGATCCATCTCGTGCTGGACGCACACCGAGAGCAGGCCGTCGGCATCGAATTCATACGGTATGCCGTCGCGGCCGAGCGCACGCACGGTGACGCGGGCGTGGCGCTCGACCTTGTCGTAGACGGTGGGCACCGACAGGCAACCTTCGTCGGAGACGATCATCTCGTCGCTGCGCGCGATCAGCTCGGGGTTGATCAGCACGCGCGGCTGGTCGTGGCTGTCGGAGGTGTCCATCACGATGACGCGCTGGTGCACGTCGACCTGGGTCGCGGCCAGGCCCACGCCCTCGGCGTCGTACATGCTCTCTAGCATGTCGTCGACCAGCCGGCGCACCCGCGCATCGACCTCGGCGACAGGTTTTGCGACGGTGTGCAGGCGCGGGTCGGGGAAACGCAGAATCTCGAGCTTGGCCATGGGTCGGGGAAAAGGAGCCGGACAAATCGTCCGTGAGGTCTTTCACGCAAGGTCTGAAAGCGCATCGCCCGGGGTTGTAACCAGCCTTACAGGGGGTCGCCGGGAGGGGTGCGTTTCGTTGCGATATCAAGGGTTTAGGGGCAGAATCTCCGAAACAAATTGAAGATATTCGCGACCCGATTTTCGCTGAACTGCAGCCGGTCGTGGTGCCTTCGATCCGGTAACCCCCACCGCGCGACCCCCCGGTCGGCACCCTCGGAGATTTCCCGCAATGAGCCGACGCACCCCCCACGCTTTGGACCTGCGCCGTGCCACCTTGCGGGCCGCGATCGCCCTGTGCGCCGGGCTGTCCGGCGTGGCGGCCGGGGCCCAGACCAGCGCGCTGCCGATCACCGGAGCGCAGCGCGACACCGCCCAGCGCGTCGCCCAGGCCGGCATCGCCTTGTCCGAACTGGCGCCGAATGCGCCCGACTCGTACACGGTCAAGACGCGCGACACGCTCTGGGACATCTCCAAGATTTTCCTGAAGACGCCGTGGCGCTGGCCCGAGCTCTGGGGCATGAACCTCGAGCAGATCCGCAACCCGCACCTCATCTATCCCGGCCAGGTCCTGTACCTCGACAAGTCCGACGGCCGCGCGCGGCTGCGCCTGGCGCAGCCGATGGGCAACACGCTCAAGCTGTCGCCCCGCGTGCGCAGCAGCCCGCTCGACGGCGGCGCGATCGCCGCGATCCCGTTCCACCTGATCGAGCCGTTCCTGAACGAGGCCGTGATCTTCCAGGCCGACGAACTGTTGACCGCGCCGCGCATCGTCGCGGCCCAGGAGGGCCGCGTGTTGTTGTCGCGTGGCGATACCGCCTACGTGCGCGGCGACCTCGGACTCGAGCGCCAGTACCGGGTATTTCGCGAGGCCAAAGCGCTGCGCGACCCGACGACCAAAGAAATCCTCGGCTTCGAAGCCAATTACGTCGGCACCGCCGAGTACATCCGCCAGGGCGATGCCCGCACCGGTGCCGACGGCAAGCCGGAGATCATCCCGGCGACCTTCACGCTCACCAGCATCAAGCAGGAGGCCGGCCTCGGTGATCGCCTGTCGCCGGTGCCGCCGCGCGACTTCGCGAACTACGCGCCGCACGCGCCGCAGTCGCCGGTCGACGGCCAGATCGTGTCGATCTACGGCGAGTCGCTGACCGCCGGCCAGAACCAGATCGTGTCGCTCAACCGGGGCGCGGCGGACGGCATGGAGCGCGGCCACGTGCTGGCGCTCTGGCGTGACGGCAGCGTCGTGATCGACAAGACCGACCCGACCCGCCCGACCATGAAGCTGCCCGACGAACGTCACGGCATGCTGTTCGTCTTCCGCACCTTCGAGCGCATGTCGTACGCGCTGATCCTGTCGGTCAAGGAGCCGGTCAAGCCCGGCGACCGCTACACCCAGCCCTGACGGATCGAACGGCACGCGGATCGGCGCGACTGCGCAGTCCAGCGCCCGGCCGTCGTGAGCGACCTCGAAGAACTTGGCGCCTGGGTGCGGCTGCTCGATGCACCGGGCATCGGCCGTGAATCGGCGCGCAAACTGCTGGCCTGCTACGGCTCGCCGCAAGCCGTCGTCGGTGCGTCCACCGCCTCGCGGACCCGGGTCGTCGGACCGGCCGCGGCACTCGCATTGGCCGTGCCTTCCGAGGCGACCGAGGCGCTGGTGGCGACGACGCTCGGGTGGCTCGCCGAGGGCACCGACGACGTACCGCGGGCCATCCTCACCTTGGGCGACCCGCGCTATCCGGCCGCACTGCTGCAGACCGCCGACCCGCCATTGCTGCTGTACGCGCAGGGTCGCATCGAGCGGCTGGCCGAGCCCGCGCTGGCGATCGTCGGCAGTCGCAATCCGACCCCGCAGGGCCAGGCGAACGCGCGCGCCTTTGCGCGCCACCTGAGCGATGCGGGCATCGTCGTCGTCTCGGGTCTGGCGCTCGGCATCGACGCCGCCGCGCACGAGGGCGCACTGCAGGGCGCGAGCGGCACGATCGCCGTCGTCGGCACCGGTCTCGACCGGGTCTATCCGAAGCGCCACCTCGAACTGGCCCATCGCATCGTGCGATCCGGCCTGCTCCTAAGCGAATTTCCGCTCGGCACACCGCCGCTGCAGGCGCACTTCCCTTCCCGCAACCGGATCATTGCCGGGCTGTCGCGCGGCGCGCTGGTGGTCGAGGCGGCGCTCGCCTCCGGATCGCTCATCACCGCCCGGCTGGCGAACGAGGCGGGACGCGAGGTGTTCGCGATTCCGGGCTCGATCCACTCGCCGCTGTCGCACGGCTGCCACGCACTCATCAAGCAGGGCGCCAAGCTGGTCGAGACCGCGCAGGACATCCTGGAAGAACTCGACCTCGGCCCGCCGCGGTCCGCCGCGGTGCCCGCCGACGGTGTGGCGCCGGCGGGCGATGCGCTGGTCGACGCGATGGGCTTCGATCCGGTCGGCCTGGACGCGCTGTCGGCGCGCACCGGCTGGTCGCCCGCCGACCTCAACATCCGACTGCTCGAAATGGAACTTTCCGGCACGGTCGCGCGGCTGCCCGGGCAGCTTTTCCAACGCCTGGTTCAGGGGTGATGCCGCCGGGCGTCGCGGACCCCCTCAGGTATAGTGAAGTCATGTTCGACGTGCTGGTCTATCTGTACGAAAACTACTGGCGTCCGGACGCCTGCCCGGGTCACGACCAGCTGACCCGCAAGCTCTCGTCGGTCGGCTTCGAGTCGGACGAGATCAAGGAAGCGCTGAGCTGGCTCGACGGCCTGGCGACCGCCGCCCAGTCGTACGTCGGCAAGCAGGCCGAGCACAGCCTGCGGGTCTATTCCGCCGCCGAGCAGGACCATCTCGGCGAAGCGTCGATTGGCTTCATCATCTTCCTCGAATCGGCCGGCGTCCTGGCCGCGCCGATGCGCGAGATGGTCATCGACCGCGCGAGCGCCATCAGCGGCGGCCCGCTCGACCTGGAAGACCTCAAGATCATCGTCCTGATGGTCTTCTGGAGTCTCGGCGAGGAGCCCGACGCACTGATCCTCGACGAACTCTTCGTCGACGAGGAAGACCGCCTCATCCACTGAGACGACGCGGGTGACCTGGCGCATCGGCGCCGGCCGCCGCGCGGCTCAGCCGAGCAGCCGCCCCGGATCGACGTCGATCTTCGCCAGCGCGCTGCGGGTCGCCCGCACCGTCAGCGCCTCGTCCTGCGCCGGCACGATCAGGCCGGCCTGCAGGAACGCCGCCAGGCGCTGCTTCTGGAACAGCACCCCACGTCCTTGCGGAGAAACAAACAGCGCGAGTTGCTTGCGCAAGCCCTGCCAGGCCAGCTGGACCGCCTCGTTGCGGTTGCGGTAGTCGAGCATGTACCAGCCGCCGACCTGCAACTCGTGCGCCCAGGCCAGCATGGCCGGGGTCGGCGCGGAGCCGCCCTCGCCGACCACCTCGAGGTCGGACGACTCGTGACCGGACAGGTCGAGCACCAGCGATTCGTCGATCTCGACATCGCCCGCCTCTGGCAGCAGTTCCTCGAGCGTCTCGAGACGCTGCATCAGCTCCTCGAGACGCGCATGCGGGATCGACGCAGTCTTGGCCGTGAAGGCGGCCGCCAGCGAGCTGTTGAGCCGCTGGATGTGCTCGTCCTGCTTTTGCGCCGACAGGCCGGCCTGCGCCATC
>JBDSZM010000188.1:0-5365 GCA_039925165.1 Burkholderiaceae bacterium | reverse complement strand
AACATCTACATGGCCGGCGCGTCGGGCAAGAAGCTCGACGAGACCTACAAGCTCGCCTGGCTGCGCGGCCTGAAGACGACCTACTACCTGCGCACCGTCGGCGCGACCCACGCCGAGAAGTCGACCGTCAAGGCCGGCCACATGAATGCGGTGTCGAGCGGCGCGCCGGCGTCGGGCGCTGCGAAGCCGGCCGCCGCGGGGGGCTCGCTCGCGATGGCCGAAGAGGCGGCGACCGACATCAAGTTCTGTGCGATCGACGACCCCGGATGCGAAGCGTGCCAGTGATGCGACCCGGCTTGCGATGCGTGGCGTGATGCACGCATCGATCGCTACGTTCGCAAGTCGATGCGGACGTGCAACAAGCAACGCGCGCGAATGTCAATAAGTCCTTGGTGTTCGCGCGCAACACTCAGATAATTCATAGGCACAGGAAATTCACCATGCTGGTTTGGGAAGAAGACGTCAAGCCCTCGACACCTCACATCGCGAGCCATGCGCAACGGCCTTCGTCGCTTGCGTCGCACTCCGCATCGCCGTCGCGAACGAACCTCGAGTCGCACTCGGACGTTCCATCGGTCCCGTCTCCAACGGCGCGCGCAGTGGCTGCAGTGCCGGCCCTCGCGGTCGCCAAGTCGGCGGCCTCCATGCCCGCCGTAGCGAACCCCGGCAGCCGTCGCGTCAACGCTGCCGACAAGCGCATCATCAACGGCCAGACTGACGTCAACCAGCTGGTGCCGTTCAAGTACAAGTGGGCCTGGGAGACGTACCTCGCGAGCTGCGCCAACCACTGGATGCCGCAAGAGGTCAACATGTCGCGCGACATTGCGACCTGGAAGGATCCGAATGGCCTGAGCGACGACGAGCGTCGCCTCATCAAGCGCAACCTCGGCTTTTTCGTGACCGCCGATTCGCTGGCCGCCAACAACATCGTGCTGGGCAGCTACCGCCACATCACCGCGCCCGAGTGCCGCCAGTTCCTGCTGCGCCAGGCGTTCGAGGAAGCGATCCACACCCACGCCTACCAGTACATCGTCGAGTCGCTCGGACTCGACGAAGCGGAGATCTTCAACGCCTACAACGAGATCCCCTCGATCCGCGACAAGGACCAGTTCCTGATCCCCTTCATCGAGGCGATCATGGACCCCAACTTCCACACCGGCACGGTGGAAGACGACCGCACGCTGCTGAAGTCGCTGATCGTCTTCGCGTGCCTGATGGAGGGGCTGTTCTTCTACGTCGGCTTCACCCAGATCCTGGCGCTCGGGCGGCAGAACAAGATGACCGGCGCGGCCGAGCAGTACCAGTACATCCTGCGCGACGAGTCGATGCACTGCAATTTCGGCATCGACCTCATCAACACCATCAAGCTCGAGAACCCGCAGCTCTGGACGCAGCAGTTCAAGGCCGAGATCAAGGCCCTGTTCCTGAAGGCGGTCGAGCTCGAGTATCGCTATGCCGAGGACACCATGCCGCGCGGCGTGCTGGGCCTGAACGCATCCATGTTCAAGGGCTATCTGCGCTACATCGCCAACCGGCGTGCCACACAGATCGGCCTCGAGGAGCTCTTCCCGAACGAGGAAAACCCGTTCCCCTGGATGAGCGAAATGATCGACCTGAAAAAGGAGCGTAATTTTTTCGAGACCCGTGTCATCGAGTACCAGAGCGGCGGTGCGCTGAGCTGGGACTGAATGGCACCGAACTGGCCGCGCGAGCGTCGTCGGTTCAAAGAGAGATCAAGAATTCGGGAGCCGATGTGCCGACGCAGAAGCGGCGCACGACTCTCACCCCATTCAACGTACCGGGGCGCCCCTCCTGGGCAGACTCCGGGCGTTGAATAGCTGCATCGCGCAGGCAGTCTCGCGGCGTGTTGCAGTTCTTTTTGCAACTTGATCAAGGAGAAACGTAATGGCAACTGCAAAGAAAGCGGCAAAGAAGTCGGCCGCCAAGAAGTCCCCGATGAAGAAGATGGCCGCGAAGAAGGGCCCGGCGAAGAAGGCCGCCGCCAAGAAGGCGCCGATGAAGAAGATGGCAGCCAAGAAGGCGCCGGCGAAGAAGGCTCCCGCGAAGAAGGCGGCGACCAAGAAGGCCCCGGCGAAGAAGTCGGCCGCGCGAAAGGCCCCGGTGAAGAAGTCGGCGGTGAAGAAGGCCCCGGCGAAGAAGTCCGCGGCCAAGAAAGCCCCGGCGAAGAAGGCCGCCGCCAAGCGCGCCCCCGCCAGGAAGTCGCCTGCCAAGAAGGCCGCTTCGGCTCCTGCCCCGGCCCCGGCCTCCGCACCCGCGAAGACCGCGCTGAGCCCACAGGCCGCCTGGCCTTTCCCGACCGGCGCGAAGCCCTGAAGGGCAGCCTCCAACTAAAGAACCCGGCCTCGGCCGGGATTTTTTATGCGCCGCTTCGCAGCAGCCGGAACGTATCGTCGCGGCCGGCGTGTCAGGCCTGGATCACGCCGCCGCGCCGGGCCCGGTCGGTACCACCGTCGGCGGTGTAGAGGAGGGCCGACGGTGCCGGCATCAGGACGTCGATCGCACGGTCGAGCGCAGCGGTCGCGCGTGCCAGCGACTCGCGCTGCGCCGCCACCAGCCCGCTCGCATGGGCGAGACGGCGGCGCAGCGCGAGCGGCGCACCGCCGTTGCGTGTCGCCACCGAGAAGTGGCTCACCGCGCGCGCGAGCGAACGGTGCAGTTCGGTCGCGTGGCCGTCGATCGCACCGATGTCACGCGCATGCAGCGCCGCACCCAGCGCCGCCAGCCGCGCATCGACCGCATCGAGCACGATCTCGAGGTCGAGCCGCGGCGCGGCGCCCGCTCCTTCGACAGCGAGCGCGGGATTCAGCGCAGCCCCTTGCTGAGCAGTTCCTGCGCGTTCGCGAGCAGCCGGTCGGCGATGACATCGGGGTTGACCTTGAACGATCCGTCGGCGATCGCCTGGGCGATGCGCGACACCTTGGCCGCGTCGAATTCCGGGACCGAGCCGGCGCTCATCAGCGAGGCCGCATTCGACAATTCGACCTTGATGCTGGGGTCGGCCACCGCGGGCAGGGCCGACGGGATCGCTGCCGTCGTGGCCTCGGTCGCGGCGGCGATACCGGCGCTGGACGATGCCAGGACGGTGGGGTCTGCAGGGTGGCCGATCTTCATGGGTTTCTCCAGGTCTCGCATGGGACGCGATGGTCACATGGCTCAGAGTATCGACCGCGTCGCCGGAGACTTGAGGCTTTTTTGGCAACCCCCGCGCGCCCCGTCCCGGACGCACCGTCAATGGGGCCAGGCCGCTTTGCCCGACCTCTTGGGGGCGGGGATGACGACGTCGATGCCTGGGCGTGTTCACAACGTCAACTCGACCCGGTGCTGGCCGACCGGCATCCCCGTGACGGTGCGCCCGCCGTCGATGCGTACCCGCGCCGGTTGGCCCTCCATGCCGTTGGACAGCGCCTGGCCTTCGCTCGAGACGCTGAACCCGGCCCCGGTCGCGCGGATCTGCACTGTCTCGCCGGCGGCGAACCACTGGCGCGTGCGCAGGTCGGTCTGGCGCAGTCCCTGGCCGGGCCGGACGGCCCGCGCCAGCACTCGCCCGACCGCGACCGCGCTGTTGGTGAGGGCCGGTGCCGGCTCCTCGGCCAGGTCGATCTCGGCGCTCGACAGGTCGCCCGGGCCGATCTGGCTGCCGGCCGGCAGCGCCGTCGCGGCCACGAGGGCCGGACCGTAGACCTTGACCGTGATCGGCAGGTAGACGTTCCAGCGCGAGGGCCCTTCCAGACAGCGCAGGCCGATCCGTGAACGGCCCCACAGCGTGGCCGACGGCGGCAGGTAGGGCTCGATGCGCGCACAGGCGGCCAGGCGCAGCCGCGGGTCGAGGCTGCCGACGACGACCTCGACCCGCGTCACGCCCGGCCCGGCGGCGCGCGTCGCAGCCAGGGCGAGCTGGCGGACCTGCTGGTCGAGTTCGGTGCTCAGACCCTCGGCCGGCTGCGCGCCGGCCGCAAAGCACGCGCTCAGCAAGGCGAAGAGCAGGGCGCACAGGCGCCAGCAACGGGGGGATTTCATGGCCGCACTCTAGGTTCCGACGATGTACCGCGCCGGTCCGAATTGGCCGGGATTGCGGGTGCTTTTCGGCCTCATGTTCCGACCGGGGGCTGCCCACAATCGGCTCGCACAGCCCTCGGTCCGGGGGCCGGACACGGGGCCCGACATGCTGAACCGACTCACCGACACACTCGACTTCCAGGGCCAGGCACTCGGCCTGCGGTCGCAGCGCCAGCGTCTGATCGCCAGCAACATCGCCAACGCCGACACCCCCGGCTACGTCGCCCGCGACATCGACTTTCAACAGGCCCTGCGCGAGGCGACCGGCAACGCGCCGGCAACCACGCTGGCCGCGACGCGCGCCGGCCACCTGGGCGGGCGCAGGTCTGCCGGCGGCGAGCCGGGTCTGGTGTATGCGACCGCCAGCCAGACCAACCTCGACCGCAACACGGTCGACATGGACCGCGAGCGCGCCTCGTTCGCCGACAACTCGGTCAAGTACGAAGCCACGCTGCGCTTCATCAACGGCAACGTGCGCACCATGCTCGAAGCCATCAAGGGCCAGTGATGACCAAGCCGATCCACCCTGCATCGCGAGCCTGGGCGCCGGTCCGCCCCGAGGCGGGTGCAGCCTCCGCGGGCAAGAGTGAGCGGCATGCCGCGAGCAAGGAACTGTCATGAGCATGATGAACATCTTCAACGTCGCCGGCAGCGCGGCCAGCGCGCAGAGCCAGCGCCTGAACATCGTCGCCAGCAACCTGGCCAACGCCGACACCGTGGCCGGCCCCGACGGGCAGGCCTACAAGGCACGTCAGCTCACCTTCCAGACCCAGCTGCTCGGCCCGTCGGGTGCGGCCGGCGTGACGGTCTCGAACATCGGCGAGGACCAGACTCCGGGCCGGCGCATCCACGACCCCAAGCATCCGAGCGCCGACGCCGAAGGCTATGTCACCTACAGCAACGTCAACCCGGTCGAGGAGATGGTCAACATGATCTCGGCCTCGCGCTCGTACCAGAACAACATCGAAGTCATGAATACGGCCAAGAGCCTGATGTTGAAGACGCTGCAGCTCGGCCTCTGAGCCGACCGCGCCGCCCCACTGAACAAGGAACCTCGCCATGGCCGTTTCCAGCGTCACCGCCCCGGGCACCGACACCGCCACCCCCCTCAAGACCAGCAACGAGGCCGGCAGCGCCGACCGTTTTCTCAAGCTGCTGGTGGCGCAGATGCAGAACCAGGATCCGCTGAATCCGATGGACAACGCCCAGGTGACGAGCCAGATGGCGCAGATCAATACCGTCAACGGGATCGAGAAGCTCAACACCACGGTGCAGGGCCTGTCGGGCC
>JBDSZM010000187.1:0-6651 GCA_039925165.1 Burkholderiaceae bacterium | reverse complement strand
TGGAGGTGTCCGGCTCCGGTCAGGTGCATCCGCAGGTAGTCCGCAACATGGGGCTCGACCCCGAGCGCTACATCGGCTTCGCGTTCGGCTCCGGCATCGACCGTCTCGCCATGCTGCGTTACGGCGTCGGCGACCTGCGGCTGTTCTTCGACGGCGATCTGCGCGTGCTGCGCCAGTTTCGCTGAGCGTCTCCCGAGAGATCCAACGATGCAATTTCCCGAGTCCTGGCTGCGCGAGCACTGCAACCCGCCGATCTCCAGCGACGCCCTGGCCGAGTTGCTGACGATGTCGGGCATGGAGGTCGAGGAGAGCCGTCCGGTGGCGCCGCCATTTCACGGCGTGGTGGTGGCGCAGGTGCTGGCGGTCGAGCGGCATCCGAATGCCGACCGACTGAACGTATGCACGGTCGACGCCGGTACCGGCGCGCCGCTCAGCATCGTCTGCGGCGCGCCCAACGTGCGACCGGGCATCAAGGTGCCGTGCGCGCTGGTAGGCGCCGAACTGCCGCCGGCGCAGGACACCGATGTGACGCCGTTTCGCATCAAGCTCGGCAAGCTGCGCGGCGTCGAGAGCCAGGGCATGCTGTGCTCGGCGCGCGAGCTGAAGCTCTCGGACGATCACGGCGGGCTGCTGGTGCTCGATGCCGCCGCGCCGGTGGGCGCCGACATCCGTGCCCAGCTCGGCCTCGACGACCGGCTGCTGACGCTCAAGCTCACGCCGAACCTCGGTCATGTGCTCAGCGTGCACGGCGTGGCGCGCGAGGTTTCGGCCTTGACCGGGACGCCGCTGCGGCCGCCGCCGAAGCCCGTCGCGCCGGTGGTGCACGATGCGGTGCTGCCGGTGCAGGTCGAGGCGAGCGACCTGTGCGGTCGCTTTTCGGGCCGCATCGTCCGCAACGTCGACCCGACCGCACCCACGCCGGCCTGGATGGTCGACCGTCTCGCGCGCTGCGGCCAGCGTTCGGTGACGGCGCTGGTCGACATCTCCAACTACGCGATGTTCGAGTACGGCCAGCCGACCCACATCTTCGACCTTGACACGCTGCAGCACGGCGGCCTGTCGGTGCGCTGGGGCCGCGCCGGCGAGTCGCTCAAGCTGCTCAACGGCAATACTGTCGACGTCGATGCGGGCGTGGGCGTGATCGCGCAAGGCGCGGTGGTGGAGTCGCTCGCCGGCATCATGGGCGGTGACGCGACGGCGGTATCGGACGCCACCCGCAACGTCTACGTCGAGGCCGCGTTCTGGTGGCCCGACGCGGTCGCGGGTCGGTCACGGCGCTACAACTTCACGACCGATGCGGGGCACCGCTACGAGCGCGGCGTCGACCCGGCGATGACGGTCGACCACCTCGAGCGCATCACCCAATTGATCCTGCAGATCTGCGGCGGCGAGGCCGGGCCGATCGACGACCAGACGCTGCGCCTGCCCGATCCCACACCGGTCACATTGCGGGTCGCGCGTGCGGCCAAGATCATCGGCCTGCCGGTCGATCAGGCGCAGTGCGAGGACGTGATGCGCCGGCTCGGGCTGCCCACCGTGGCCGAGCCGGGTCGCCTGCATGTCGTCCCACCGACCTGGCGCTTCGACCTGCGGATCGAGGAGGACCTGATCGAGGAAGTGATCCGCGTCATCGGCTACGACGCGTTGCCCCACGCGGCGCCGCTGGCACGTCTGCAGGCGCGGGTCGGCAGCGAGTCGGTGCGCGATGCCGATGCGCTGCGCCGCGAGATCGCAGCCCTGGGTTATCAGGAGACGATCAACTTCAGCTTCGTCGACGAGCGCTTCGAACGCGAACTGGCGGGCAACGACGACCCGGTGCGGCTGGTCAATCCGATGTCGGCCCAGTGGTCGGTCATGCGCTCGTCGCTGGTCGGCAGCCTGGTCGAGGTGCTGCGGCTGAACCTGGCGCGCAAGGCCGACCGCGTGCGCATCTTCGAGCTCGGCCGTGTCTATCGGCGCGATCCCGCCGCGACCGACGGTCCGACGCGTGTCGCCGGGGTCGACCAGCCGATGCGCCTGGCCGGGCTGGCACACGGCAGCGTGGCGCCGGCGCAGTGGGGCCAGACGGGCAGGGCGGTCGACTTCTTCGACCTGAAGGGCGATCTCGAGGCGCTGCTGCTGCCACGCGTGGCGCGCTACGTAGCCGCCGAGCACCCGGCCCTGCATCCGGGTCGCTGTGCTCGCATCGAGCTCGACGGCCGCGTGGTCGGTCACCTCGGCGAACTGCATCCCAAGTGGCGGCAGGCGTATGACGTCGGGGGCGCGCCGGTACTGTTCGAACTCGACGTCGACGTTCTCACTGCCCGCCCGATGCCGCGATTTCATCCGGTCCAGCGCCTGCAGTCGGCCTGGCGCGACCTGGCGCTCATAGCGCCCGAGCGTGTCACCCACGACGCGCTGATGGCGTCGATCCGCGCCGGCACCGATGGCAGTCTGGTGCGCACCGCTTTTTTGTTCGACCTCTACCGGCCCACCGCGCCGGGGCACGACATGGCGGCCGATGAGCGCAGCCTGGCCGTACGGCTCGAACTGCTCGACGACGAGACCACGCTGACCGACGAGCGCATCGACGCTGCGCTGAACGACGTGCTCGCACGCCTGCAGCAGCAGCTCGGCATCCGGCTGCGCGGTTGACGACGACGATGCCATCCTTCGCTCCGCACGACCCCCCGGGTTTGTCTGCCACCACTGCCGCCCCATGAACCCGAACGACCCGCCGATCGACCGCGCGCTCCTGCCGAGCCTGGAGACGCCGACGCTGACGAAGGCCGAACTCTCGGACTTGCTGTTTGAGCGACTCGGGCTGAACAAGCGCGAAAGCAAGGACATGGTCGAGGCCTTCTTCGAGATCATCCACACGGCGCTGGTGAGCGGCGACGACGTGCGCATGTCGAGCTTCGGCAACTTCAATATCCGCCGCAAGGCGCCGCGACCCGGCCGCAACCCGCGCACCGGCGAAGCGATCCCGATCAAGGCGCGCAACGTCGTCACCTTTCACGCGAGCCACAAACTCAAGGGCGTGGTGCAGGGCGACATATCGTTGGCAGACGACTTCGAGTAAAGTCTAGATAAATCTGCGTTCGACGTTGATTTGTATGGACAAAGCTCTTCCGAACATCCCTGCAAAGCGGTACTTCACCATCGGTGAGGTGAGCGACCTGTGCGGCGTCAAGCCCTATGTGCTGCGGTACTGGGAGCAGGAGTTCGCGCAACTAAAGCCCATGAAGCGGCGCGGCAACCGGCGCTATTACCAGCACCACGAGGTGCTGCTCATTCGGCGCATACGCGAGTTGCTGTACGACCAGGGTTTCACCATCAGCGGCGCGCGCAACCGCCTCGCCGACGCCGGCGCGACGCGTGAGGCCGCGGCGGTCGACAGCGCGCTCGTCGCCGGGCTCGACCGCGAACCGGCGGAACCGGCGCCCATTCACGGCGGCGCCTCGATGGCGCTCAAGGCATTGACGCTCAGAAGCGTTTCGAGTCCCCTGCGGCCGTCAGGTGCCGATCTCCCACCGTTGACCCTCGACGAGGTGCGCGACGAACTGCAGTCGATTCGCAGCCTGCTGGCCCTCTGAACCGGCACGACGAGTCGACCCCCGTATAATTCGCGATCACGGGGCGTAGCGCAGCCTGGTAGCGCACTTGCATGGGGTGCAAGGGGTCGCGAGTTCGAATCCCGCCGTCCCGACCAATCGAATCAGCGGGTCAGTGTCCGAAAGGAGACTGACCCGTTTGGCTTTGTGAGCATTCGACGATCCGCCTCGCGCATCGTGGCGATGCTGACGTTTCGTCACTCACCTGCGGTTGACAGCGGTGTCGGCATCCGGACACTTCCTGACGACCGGGCGCTTCATGACATGATTCGTGTCGCTCGTAGCAGTGCCCGGCGTTCCGGGCCCACCATAACGGAGACAACGACGATGAGCAGTTCGCTTTCAAGTTGGTTCGTGGCCGCGTTGCTTGTCTGCGGCGTCGCTTCGGCTGCGGCGCACGACGGCAAGCCGGACTGTGGTTCGGGAGAGACCCCGCTTCTGTCATTCGTACAGTTTGCGTCGCTAAGCGTCGCGACCTCGCCGCCCTCGCTGCTGACTGTCAAGGGCAAACTCAGCTTGCCGCAGCAAGGCGAGCATCACCTGGGATGTACGCGGGTGAACGGCCGCAAGCTGCCCGCGGTGGTGATCCTGCACGGCTCGTCCGGAGTGGACGCGCGTGGTGACTTCTATGAAGCGGCGCTCAACGCCGCCGGGATCGCCACGTTGCAGATCGACATGTGGGAGGCGCGCGGAGTCGGTGGCGCCGTTAGCCGCCCGGCGGCGCCGATTTTCACCCTGCCTGACGCCTATTCCGCGCTCGCCTTCTTGGCCGCACGGCCAGAGATCGATGCCGCGCGCATCGGTGTGCTGGGCTTCTCTTGGGGCGGTGTGAACAGTCTGGCCACCGCCGAGCGGCTATACACGAGCATGTTCGGTAACGGTCGCCAGTTCAAAGCCCACGTCGCCCACTATCCGGTCTGCTACGCCGCCAATGCCGTCATTCCCGGCATGCCCACACCCGCCCAGTTGGGCACCCAATTCCTCAATCTGACCGGTGCGCCGGTGCTGGTGCAGGTGGGCGGGCTGGATGGATATGACAACGGGGTCGAGCGTTGCAGAAGCCTCGCGCAGGCGGTGAACGGCGTGAACGCAGACGTGGTGCAGGTCGTCGGCTACCCCGGCGCGCAGCACGCGTTCGACCGCCTGATGGTTCCGATCGTCGTCAGCGATCCGTTCGGCAATGAGGGCAGCTATTTCAGGAGCGGAGTCGTGCCTCGCGTGACCCTGGCGCCGGATGTGGACCAGGCTTACCAGGCGCGCGACCGGGCGGTGCGGTTTCTCCGCAAGGCCTTGTAGGGCGTCGAGACGCAGCCTCACCGCTCGTCGAACGACAGCACCACCCGTTCGGTCAACGGGTGCGCCTGACAGGTGAGGACAAAGCCGTTGTCGACTTCGCGCGCATCGAGCGCGAAATTGCGTTCCATGCGCACCCGACCTTCGATGACCTTGGCGCGGCAGGTGCCACACACGCCCGAGGTGCAGGAGTACGGGACTTCCAGCCCGGCCGTCGAGGCCGCGTCGAGGATGCTCGGTTGGTCCCTGCGAAATTCGATCTCGCGCCGCAGCCCGTCGCGCACGATGACGATGCGCGCGAGGTCGGCATCGCTCGGATCAGCGGCGTGCAGCACGGCCGGCACCGAGCCGTCGGCCGGCAGCGCGATGCCGAAGCGCTCGATGTGGATGCGCTCGGGCGGTACGCCGGCCCACAGCAGCGCCGCTTCGGCCTCGTCGTTCATCTGGAACGGACCGCAGATGTAGGCGTGGTCGATGCCTGGGGCGGGTACGAGCCTGTCCAGGAAATCGGCGATCTTGGCGCGGTCGATCACGCCGCTGTTGAGCGCGGCGTCGGTGGCCTCTTCGGAGAAGACATGGTGCAGTTCCAGGCGGGCCAGGTAGCGGTTCTTGAGGTCTTCGATCGCCTCCTTGAACATCGTCGACGCAAGGCTGCGATTGCCGTACACGAGCGTGCAACGGCTCAGCGGTTCGCGCGCCAGCACCGTTGTCAGGATCGACAGGATGGGCGTGATGCCGCTGCCTCCGGCGATGCCGAGGTGATGGCGGCGAGCGCCCGGGACGATGGGGACGAAGAAGCGTCCCTGCGGCGCCATCACGTCGATGCGGTCTCCCGGACGCAGTCGTTCGTTGATCCACTGCGAGAAGACTCCGCCGCGCACCTTGCGCACGCCGACCCGCAGGTCTGCGTCGTCGACGCCGGCACAGATGGAGTACGAGCGGCGCAGTTCGCGGCCGTCGATCGTGCGGCGCAGCGTGAGGTACTGACCCTGGATAAAACCGAACACGGCCCGAAGATCGTCGGGCACGTCGAAGCTCACGACCACGGCCTCGGCGGTATCCGGCTCGACCGCGCGCACGGTCAGGGTGTGGAAAAGAGGAGTCATCCGGGGCGTTGCGACAGGCATCGGCCTTGTCCGAACGCGCAGGTGTCGTGTAATCTGGCAGATCCCATCGCTGCACGCGCGCGTTTGAAGTATTTTGCGCCGTCGACCGACCCACACCGGAGGCCCCATGGCGGCACGATCCATCGCTACGCTCACCCTCAGCTTCGGCCTGGTGTCGATCCCCGTGAAGCTGTACTCGGCCACCGAGAGCGCTTCCGGCGTGAGCTTCAACCTGCTCCACGCCTGTGGGTCGCGGGTCAAGCAGCAGTACCTGTGCATCAAGGAGAACATTCCGGTCGAGCGCTCCGAGCTGCAGAAGGGCTACGAATTCGAGAAGGACCGCTATGTCATGTTCGCGCCGGGCGAGCTCAAGACGCTGGAAGAGCCCGCGAGCAGCAGCATCGACATCGTCTCCTTCATTCCTTTGAGTGCGGTCGACCCCATCTATTACGACAAGGCCTACTATCTCGCGCCCGACAAGCGCGGCGCCAAGCCTTACGGCTTGCTGATCGAGGCGATGCGCGAGAGCAAGCGCTGCGCGCTCGCGCGCTGGGCCTGGCGCGGCAAGCAGTACGTGGTTCAGATCCGTCCCGGCGAAGACGGGCTGATCCTGCAGCAGCTGCTCTACGCTGCCGAGGTGCGCTCGATGTCCGAGCTCG
>JBDSZM010000186.1:0-5270 GCA_039925165.1 Burkholderiaceae bacterium | reverse complement strand
ATCACCGCCGGGGTCGACCAGCCCGGCCGCCTTGTCGAAGGCGTGCAGGTTGCGCAGGTTGCCGAGCGCCCCTTCGGCACGCGAACGCTTGTCGAGTTCGGTCACGGCGAAGGGCAGGATGTCCGGGCGCAGGCGGTTCTGTTCGATCAGGTCGCGCCAGCCCGGCAGCACCGGTTCGATCTCGTGGATGTAGTCGTCCGACCAGTGCGCAATCCATTCGCGAAACGTCACTTGCACGGTCGCGATGCCGCGCGTCGGATCCGGCGTGAGCGCGCTCGCATCGGGCTTGGCGAACGCCATCACGGTGGCGCGGTATTCCTCCCATTCGCCCAGGCGGATGAGGTCGGTGATGCGGTCGGAGACGAATTTGCCGTTCGTGATCTGACCGACGTAGCCATCGGCGTACTGGCGCACGCTCGGGTTGGCGTCGTAGGTCGCGGCGATGGCCTTGAAGGCGACCTTGGCCTGCGCATCCTGCGGCGACGCCGCCGTCGCCAGCGCCGCCTGCACCGTCATGCCGGCGATGCTCGTCTGCGCCTTCAGCGCATTCGCGAAGGTGCCCTCGGACGCCGCCGTGAAACCGCGCGTGAACTGCGAGCGCAACTGGACGCGCACCTCGCCGGCTGCATTGAACTGGACCGAGATCGCGTTCTCCTCGGCGTTCTCGCGCACCGTGAAGCCGGGCGCGGCACGCAGCCGCCCCCAGGTGGCGACGACGTCGAGCCACGGCATCGGCGCGGCGAGCGCGCTGCCGTCGAGGGCGCTGGCGCGAAAGACGATCTCGGCGACCTGGCCGACGAGAAAATTCTCGGCCGTCGTCTGTACCGACAGCCGATAGTTCTCGCGCAGCGGCGCGGTCTGCTCTTCCAGCGTCTGCAACCGCGCCGGCAGGCCGTCGAGCGCATCGACGCGGGTCGCGAGCGCCGCGGCCGCGGCCTCGGCCGCGGCCATCCGCGTTGGCAGGTCGGCGAGGGCGCCGCCGTAGTCGACAAGCACCGAGACGAGCGCATTCCAGTCGGCCGCGGTGATGAGGTGGCCGGGCGATTTGGGCGCCAGCGTGGCAGCGAGCGCACGGGCTTCATCAAAGGTCATGACGGGCTCTCCTTCAGGACGGTGCCTTCGGCCATCAACTGCAACGGGATGCCGGCCGGCCGGGCGCGGGCGATGAGTTGCCAGACCCGCTCGGCCACCGCCGGATCGAAGGGCTGGCCCGGGTCGGCCGCGAACAGGCGCACGCGGATGCCGACACCGGGCACCGCCGGGCGCAACGCCCACAGCCGCGCGGATGGCGGATACGCGAACGCGGATCGATCGAACTGCCCTTCGTGCTCGGGGTCGGTCAGTAAGGCCGGGTCGTCACGCCGATGCCCGGGCACGGGCGCGCTGCGCTGCGGCGGCAAAAACAGCTGGCCTTCGGTCGACCACCAGGGCCGGCCTTGCGCGGGCGGCGCGGGGTCGCGGTCGAGTTGCAGATAGCGCCAGCGCGCGCCCGGCGCATCGGGCGGCAGGTAGGGCAGCGCGCCATCGATGCAGCGGGTCTCATCGGGCTTGATGCGCAGGCCGAGGTCGGCCGCCGGCACCTCGCCTTCGGGGGTGAAGACCGCGCCGTCCCAGGTGCCGAGCGCGGCCTGCACGGACGGTCGCATCAGCGTGGCCGCGATCGCATCCGATGGCGCCGCGCGCGTTGCCAACGACGGGTCGGCGAAGCGCTGCGTCTTTGCCTCGAAGCGCTGCCAGCGCGCGCTTGTGCGGTCGAAGCGCCAGTGACCGCGGGGTTCGGCGCGCAGCGGTTCGGGGTAGGTCAGTTCCGCGTTGCCGAGCGGCAGCCAGGTCGAACTGGCGAAGTCGTATTGTGCGAGGTCGCGCCCGTCGAAGCGGAACAGGCCGTCGTCGCCGGCGATGGCGAGCAGGCCGCGGTCGTCGATGTCGAGGCCCTGCACGGCGCCGGCAAAGAGGTCGGGAAAGGCGGCGAGCCGGGTGCTGCCGTCCTCGTCGCTGAACCAGCGTGCGAGGCCGGCCGGGCCGCCGAGCCACAGGCTGCCGTCGGGCGTGACCGCGAGGTGACGCAGGGGCGGCAACGGGCTGTCGGTTTCGGCCTCGCCGGCGCGGACTTCGGCCCAGTCGGCGAGCGACTCGGACAGCCCCGTCGCGGCATAGCGCCACAGCTTGCCGTGGCGGCCGATATAGAGCGCGCGTTCGGTCGTCATCGTTTCGCGCTGGCCGTCGCGCGCGTAGGCGTGCAGGTCGAGCGCGGCGTGGCGGTGCTCGACGACGTTGCCGAAGGCGCCGAGCTGCCACACGCCCTGCGCGCCCGCCGCGACGAAATCGTCGTCGCCGGCCGCTGCCAGCACGCGCACGGCGCCCTGGACCTCGCTCGCGGCGACCCAGCGCAGGACGCCGTCGTCCGGGAAGAGGCGGCAGCGGAAGAGGCCGGCGTCGGTGCCGAGCCAGACCGAATCGCCGGCCGCGGCGAGGGCGTTGAACGGGCCGGGCGGCGCATCGGTCGCGACCGTCTGCAGCGCGCTGCCGTGGAAGCGCTGGACCCTTTGCGTCGATGCGCTGCGCTGGATCAACCACAGGCTGCCGTCGCACGCGCCACAGGCGGCCACGGCGCGGCCGGCCGGCAGCGTCGCGACCCCCTCGAAAGGCCCGTTCGCCGAGGGATCGCGCGCCTCGTTCGCGGCTGCCGGTGTGGCACTCGCGAGCAGTTCGGCGCCCCGCAGCAGCCAGCGGCGCCGGCCCGGCAGCAGGCGCAACGCCTGACCGGGCGCCAGCGTGCCCGCATAGGCGATCGCGATGCCCTTGACCGCGGCATCGGGGAGATAGCGTTCGATCGTCGGCGCGACGGTCGCGCTGCCGAGCGCATCGGCCGCGACGCCGGCGAGCACGAAGCCCGGCCGGCCGCCGCCCGCGAGCTGCCAGCGCGCGAGCGGCGCGACGCGATCGGTCTCGGCGACGTTCGGCGTCACTACCAGCGGCATCGGCGCGAGGCGGATCGCGACCGGCTCCTCGATCGCGTACAGCCCGCGCTGCGCGGCCAGCGGCGCATTCATGTCCTCGGGCAACGCGGCATCGACGAGGCGGCGCAGCGCGGCCGGGGTGACGAAGCCGGCGCGGTAGGCGGCCAGGATGTCGCCGATGCGCGCGCGGTACTCCTCGACCTCCTCGCGCTGGCTCGCCGGGTCGCGCCACGGCGGCAGGTCGAGCAGCGCGGCGAGCCGCGGCAGGTCGCGCAGATACGGGTAGCGCAAGGCCTCGCGCCGGTCGCCGGCGTCGCCGATGCGCAGTGCGCCCAGGCCGCGCTCGCGTCGATCGGCCGCGAAGTGGCGCGCCCACGCCGCGGCGTCGGCGGTATCGAACCAGTGCGCGCGCAGCACGTGCTGGATATCGGCGGCGCCGGCGTCGAAGGCGCTGCCGACCGCGGCCAGCCACTGCGCGAGCAGGGTCCCGTCGCCCGGCTGCGGCCGCCACAGCGAGGGCAGGTGATCGACGAGCTTGGCGTAGGCGGGCATGGCGATTCGCGCGTCGATAGATCAGGGCTTCGGCTTCACGTCGACCGTCACGCGCGCGACGCTCAGCCGCTCGGTGGTGGCGGGCGCGAAGGCCGGCGCCGCGGCATCGCCGAGCAACTGGCTCGCGCCGGTCGGGCGGGTGAACACCCACTGCACGGTGTAGTCGCCGATATCGGCATCGCTCGCGCCCGGACTGCCGGCGCGCTGCTGCTCGTAGGTCGCCGGCGCGAAGCCGGGCAGCGGCAAGAGGCGGGTCAGCAGCGGCCAGCCGAGCACGCGCTGCGCATCGAGCGCCGCATCGTCCTGCGCCGCGAGCGCATTCACGCTCGCGATCGCGGCTTCGAGCGCGGCCTGCAGCGCGGTCTGGTCCGGGATGGGCTGGCCGCGGTGGTAGCGCACGGCAAGCGTCACGCCGGTCGCGAGCGCCGGGTCGCTGATGCGCACCTCGCCGAGTTCGGTCGGCAACGCCGCGAGCGCGAGGATGCCGCGCGCCGCATCCAAGGTATCGAGGCTCGCAACCTTGGCCGAGACGAGCCGCGCATCCTCGACGCCGGGTACCCCCATCGCCAGACCGATCAGCTTGCTCGCGCTGCCGTCGCTTCGGATCGGAAGCTGCTTGAAATAGTCGGCGTAGCGGCCGCGGATCGTCTCCTGGATGCCGCGCAGTTCGGCCGGTGCGAGGCCGGCCGCGGTCGACAGCCGCAGCTCCAGATCGACGCGCGAAGGTGCGCTCCCGTCGAGCAGGTTCACGACCACGCCGGCCGGGCGCACGCGCAGGATCGCCGCGTCCAGTCGGGCCCGGCGCGTCGGGTCGAGCGCGCCGGATTGCAGCTGCACGTCGACCACGCCGGGCGCGGGTTCGTTCAGTTCGCAGCGCAGGCCTTCGGCGCCGACCGCGGCCTCGATCGCCGACAGCGTGCCGCGCTCGGCACCGACCAGGAAACGGCGCGCGCGGGTGCGCAACTCGGCGTCGGTCTCGTCGCGGTCGAGACGTGAACTGGCGGCCGGATTGGTCACCGTTTCGATCCCCGCGACCGGCCGCGTCAGCAGGGTCAGCGACTCGGCCGGCAGGCCGTCGTTGGTGCTGAGCAGGTCGCGCGATGCGACCTTGGCGCTGGCCTGGCCGTCGGCCAGCGTCACGTCGGCGAGCGTCTCGTATTCGATCGCCCCGTCGGCGGTCGCGGCGCGCGTGCCGGCCGGCAGCGTGATCGCGCCCCGCGCATTGCGGGCACGGGTGAAGCGCAACTCGGTGCTGTTGCGCCCGGCGCGCACGCGCTCGACGCCGAGCAGCGCGACCACGTGGTCGAGCGCGCTGCCGCTCGCGGTATCGATGAAGCCGGCGTCGTAGACCGACTGCATCTGCGCGTACAGGCCGGCAGTCTCGAGCGCCACCGCTTCGAGCAATGTGCGCACGACCGAGCCGGGATAGAGGTCGTTGACACCGGCCTCGCGTTGGCGCGGCAGGTAATGGACCTCGAAAGCCGTGCCGTCGTCGGGCCGCTGGCCACCGGCGATCCATACGATCCGTGCGGCGTCGACGGCGAGCCGGTAATCGGCATCGCGCTCGAAGCGCTGGCTCGCGCCGTTGCGCGCGCCCCAGACCGCCGTGATCTGCTGCACCGGCGCGCGTTCGAGCGGGTGTGTGTACGGCTCGCGCGGGTTGCCCGGCGGGGGATACGGATGCGCCTCGGCGCTGACGCCGCCGAGCAGCCGGTTGAGCAGGCTCTCGGCGACTTCGGGGTAGGTCTTGCGGCGAAA
>JBDSZM010000185.1:0-7075 GCA_039925165.1 Burkholderiaceae bacterium | reverse complement strand
AAACCTTGCTCGCCAAGGCGATTGCCGGTGAAGCCAAGGTGCCATTCTTCTCGATCTCGGGTTCAGACTTCGTCGAGATGTTCGTCGGCGTCGGCGCGGCGCGGGTGCGCGACATGTTCGAGCAGGCCAAGAAGAGCGCGCCCTGCATCATTTTCATCGACGAAATCGACGCGGTCGGCCGGCATCGCGGCGCCGGCCTGGGTGGCGGCAACGACGAGCGCGAGCAGACGCTGAACCAGATGCTGGTCGAGATGGACGGCTTCGAGACCAACGTCGGCGTGATCGTGATGGCGGCGACCAACCGGCCCGACATCCTCGACCCGGCGCTGCTGCGCCCGGGCCGCTTCGACCGCCAGGTCTACGTGACGCTGCCCGACGTGCGCGGCCGCGAGCAGATCCTCAACGTGCACATGCGCAAGGTGCCGGTCGGCCAGGACATCCGGGCCGACATTCTGGCGCGCGGCACGCCGGGATTCAGCGGCGCCGATCTGGCCAACCTGGTCAACGAAGCCGCGCTCTTCGCGGCGCGCCGCAGCGGTCGCGTGGTCGAGATGAACGACTTCGAGAAGGCCAAGGACAAGATCATGATGGGCCCGGAGCGCAAGTCCATGATCATGGCCGAGGACGAGCGCAAGAACACGGCGTACCACGAGTCCGGTCACGCGCTGGTGGCACGCCTGATGCCCAAGGCCGACCCGGTCCACAAGGTGACGGTCATCCCGCGTGGCCGTGCGCTCGGCGTGACGATGCAGTTGCCGGTCGGCGACCGCTACAGCACCGACAAGGTCCGCATGCTGAGCCAGATCTCGATCCTGTTCGGCGGACGCATCGCGGAGGAGGTCTTCATCGGCGAGATGACGACCGGGGCGAGCAACGACTTCGAACGCGCCACCCAGATCGCGCGCGACATGGTCACGCGTTACGGCATGACCGACGCGCTCGGCACGATGGTGTATGCGGAGAACGAGGGCGAGGTCTTCCTCGGCCGCTCGGTCACCAAGACGACCAACATGAGCGAGCAGACGATGCAGACGGTGGATCGCGAGATCCGCAGCATCATCGACCAGCAGTACGCCATCGCGCGCAAGCACATCGAGGACAACAAGGACAAGATGCACGCCATGGCCAAGGCGCTGCTCGAGTGGGAAACCATCGACGCCGAGCAGATCGACGACATCATGGACGGCAAACCGCCGCGCCCGCCGAAGGACTGGACGCCTGCGGCCAGCCGCAGCGGACCGGCAACGCCGCCGGTCCCGCCGGTCGCTCCGGGTAACGAGACGGCGACCGCCTGACGGGGGGCGTCCAGGGATACCGAACGGGGCTGCGGCCCCGTTTTCTTTGAGGCATGCGCGTCGATGGAGTGGCAGACCACCCGGCATCGGATCGATCTCGCCCAGACGCGGGTGATGGCCATCGTCAACCTCACGCCGGACTCCTTCTCGGACGGCGGTGGTTTGCCCGACGCAGGCACCGCGCTGGCGCACTGCGAGGCCCTGCTGGCGGCCGGCGCGGACATCCTCGACCTCGGCGCGGAGTCGAGCCGGCCGGGCGCGCAGCCGGTGCCGTTGGACGTCGAACTGGCGCGGCTGATGCCGGTGCTGTCCGGGGCGCTGACGCTCGGCTGCCCGGTGTCGGTCGACACCGCCAAGCCCGAGGTCATGCGCCGGGTGCTCGGCCTGGGCGCCGACATCGTCAACGACGTCCATGCCCTGCGGACCGAGGGCGCCCTCGCGGCGCTGCTCGAGCACGCGGGCAGCGGTGTGTGCCTGATGCACATGCACGGCGAGCCGGCCTCGATGCAACAACACCCGCTCGCGGCGGGCGATGTCGTGATGCAGGTGGCGCAGTTCCTTCGCGATCGGGTCGGGGCGGTGTGCCGCGCCGGCGTGGCGGCTGAAAGAATCGTGGTCGATCCGGGGATCGGCTTCGGCAAGGGCATGGCCGCCAACCTGGCGTTGCTGCGCCAGCAGGGCGACCTGCTGGCGATTGGGCGGCCGCTGCTGGTCGGCTGGTCGCGCAAGGCGACGCTGGGGACCTTGACCGGTCGTGCCGTGGGCGAGAGCCAGAGCGCCAGCGTCGCCGCGGCGCTCGCTGCGGCGGTGGCGGGGGCCAGCATCGTGCGGGTGCATGACGTCGCCGCCACCGTCGATGCGCTCAAGGTATGGCGCGCTGCCGGCCTGCTGGCCTGAGGTGCAACGACAATGAATCGATCGATCGAGGAGTGCAAGCCGTGACGAGCAGAACCTATTTCGGGACCGACGGCATCCGCGGCGCAGTCGGCCAGGCTCCGATCACCCCCGATTTCATCCTCAACCTCGGGCATGCGGTGGGACGAGTCCTCAAGGCCACCGAGGCCAAGCCGACGGTGCTGATCGGCAAGGACACCCGCATCTCGGGTTACATGATCGAGTCGGCACTCGAGGCCGGCTTCGCCTCGGCCGGGGTCGACGTGCTGCTGACCGGCCCCCTGCCGACGCCCGGCGTGGCCTACCTGACGCGGGCGCTGCGCCTGAGCCTCGGGCTCGTCATCAGCGCCTCGCACAACCCGTACGGCGACAACGGCATCAAGTTCTTCTCGCGCCGCGGCGAGAAGCTGTCCGACGCCTGGGAGCACGAGGTCGAGGCGGCCATGAAGCAGCCGCCGCAGTGGGTCGACTCGGCCGGGCTCGGTCGCGCGCGTCGCCTCGAAGATGCCCAGGGTCGGTACATCGAGTTCTGCAAGAACACGTTCAGCGCCGAGCTGTCGCTCAAGGGCATGAAGATCGTGGTCGACGCGGCCCACGGCGCCGGCTATCAGGTTGCGCCCGACGTCTTCCACGAACTCGGGGCCGAGGTGATCTCGATCGGCTGCTCGCCCGACGGCGTCAACATCAACGCCGGCTTCGGCGCCACCGCGCCGCAGGCGCTGGTCGATGCAGTGCGCCAGCATCGGGCCGACTGCGGCATCGCGCTCGACGGCGATGCCGACCGGCTGCAACTGGTGGACGCCCAGGGGCGCCTGTACAACGGCGACGAGCTGCTCTACATCATGGTCGCCGACCGGCTGAACCAGGGCCTGCCGGTGCCGGGCGTGGTCGGCACCCAGATGACCAACCTCGCGATCGAGCTGGCGCTGCGCCGGCGCGGGGTCGATTTCGTGCGCGCCAAGGTCGGTGACCGCTATGTGCTGGAGGAGCTCAGCGCCCGCGGCTGGCAGCTCGGCGGCGAGGGCTCGGGCCACCTGCTGGCGCTCGACAAGCACACCACCGGCGACGGCATCGTCAGCGCGCTGCTGGTGTTGCAATCCACGCGTCGCGCCGGCCACACCTTCTCCGAGCTGCTCGACGGCGTCGAGCTGTATCCGCAGACGCTGATCAACGTCCGGCTCGCGCCTGGCGCCGAACGCTGGCAGGACAACCTGCGCCTGCGCGACGCCCACGCGGCCGTCACGAGCGAGCTCGGCGACCAGGGGCGGGTGCTGATCCGCGCGTCGGGCACCGAGCCGCTGCTGCGCGTGATGGTCGAGGCGCGCGACGCGGGCCAGGCCCGAGGCTGCGCCGAGCGACTGGCGGCGTCGGCCGTTTGATCCGGCGCAGCGGGGCGGGACGGCGGAGCATCCGGCGGGCCTCGGCCGGCGACCGGTCAGTCGGCGCCGGGGCAGTCACATGACCGTGTGACGACAGCGCGTCGCGCTCCGAGGGCTGTCACAGATCCGTCACGCGACCTTCCTATAGTTTGCGGATGCAGCTTTGCAACTGAAAGGCATCCCATGACTCTGCTCGCTCGCAATACCCTCGCGCTGACCCTGCTCGCATCGTCTGCCGCCGTGCTGGCCCAGGACATGACCGGCGCCGGCGCCACATTCCCGGCGCCCATCTACGCCCAGTGGGCCGATGCCTACAACAAGGCCACCGGCGCACGGCTCAACTACCAGTCGGTCGGCTCCGGCGCGGGCATTCAGCAGATCCGCGCCAAGACGGTCGACTTCGGCGCCTCCGACATGCCCTTGACCGACGAAGCGCTCGCCAAGGACGGTCTGATCCAGTTTCCGACCGTCATCGGCGGGGTGGTGCCGGTGGTCAATATCAAGGGAATCGCCCCAGGCCAGATCAAGCTGACCGGCCAGGTCATCGGCGACATCTATCTCGGCAAGATCGTGCGCTGGAACGACGCCGCGCTGACGGCGCTCAATCCCGGCGTGCCGCTGCCCGACGCGCCGATCGCACCGGTGCGGCGCGCCGACGGCTCGGGCACCACCTTCATCTTCACCAACTACCTGTCGAAGGCGAACCCGCAGTGGAAAGCCAAGGTCGGCGAAGGCACCGCCGTCAACTGGCCGGCAGGAGCGGGCGGCAAGGGCAACGAGGGTGTCGCGGCCTTCGTGCAGCGGTTGCCGAATTCGATCGGCTACGTCGAGTACGCTTATGCCAAGCAGAACAAGATGACCTACACGCTGCTGAAGAACAAGGACGGCAACTTTGTGCCGCCCGATGCCGATAGTTTCAAGGCCGCCGCCGCCGGCGCCGACTGGGCGAAGTCGTTCCACCAGGTGCTGACCGACCTGCCGGGCAAGGACGCCTGGCCGATCAGCGGTGCGACCTTTATCCTCATGCACAAGGCGCAGGACAAGCCGACCAGCGCGGTGAACTCGCTGAAATTCTTCGACTGGGCTTTTGCGAATGGCGACAAGATGGCCGATGACCTCGAGTACGTGCCGCTGCCGGCGGCGGTCAAGGAGCTGGTCCGCAAATCCTGGACCGCCGGCATCAAGGATGGCGCCGGCAAGTCGATCGCGTTCAAGTAATCCGGGCCCGCCGTGTCGGCGAACTTCCCTGCCGCCGGCCGGCCACACGGCGACGGCGCGACGCGGGCGCACATGAGGCCGCGTCGGCCGGTCGCGCGTCGCGTGTCGCCCTGGGCCGACGCGCTGTTCTCGGTCCTGGCCCATGGCGCCGCGATCCTGACGCTGGCACTGCTGGCCGGCATTCTGGTGTCGCTGCTCATCGGCGCGTGGCCGGCAATCAGTGCCTACGGACTGTCGTTCCTGTGGACCAGCGAGTGGGACCCGGTGCAGAACCGCTATGGCGGGCTGGTGATGATCTACGGCACGCTGATGACCTCGTTCATCGCGCTGCTGATCGCGGTGCCGGTGAGCTTCGGCATCGCGCTGTTCCTGACCGAACTGTCGCCGCGCTGGCTCAAACGCCCGCTCGGCACGGCGGTCGAGTTGCTGGCGGCGGTGCCGTCGATCGTCTATGGCATGTGGGGCCTGCTGGTGTTCAGCCCGATCCTGTCGCAATTCGTCCAGCAGCCGCTGCAGGACGTGTTCAAGGACGTGCCGGTGCTCGGCGCGCTGTTTTCCGGCCCGCCAGTGGGCATCGGCCTGTTGTCGGCCGGCATCATCCTGGCGATCATGGTGATCCCGTTCATCGCCTCGGTCATGCGCGACGTCTTCGACCTGACCCCTTTGATGCTCAAGGAGTCGGCCTATGCGCTCGGGTCGACGACCTGGGAGGTCGTCTGGAAGGTCGTCCTGCCGTACACCAAGACCGGCGTGGTCGGCGGAATCATGCTCGGCCTCGGCCGCGCGATCGGCGAGACGATGGCGGTGACCTTCGTGATCGGCAACTTCAACCAGCTCAATTCCCTGTCGCTCTTCGAGGCCGCGAACAGCATCACGTCGGCGCTCGCCAACGAGTTCGGCGAGGCCGCACCGGGGCTGCACCAGGCGTCGCTCATCTATCTGGGGCTGGTGCTGTTCCTCATCACCTTCACCATCCTGGCGATCTCGAAGCTGCTGCTGCGCCAGCTCAAGAAGCGCGAGGGTCTGATCACATGAGCGGCGTGTTGCCTGTGCCGCGCGGCGCCGCCACCGAGTCCGCGCGTCGGCGCCTGCACGCGCGCCGCAAGCTGCGCAACGCGGTGGCCCTGGCGCTGGCCTTCGCGGCAATGGCCTTCGGCATCTTCTGGCTGGTCTGGATCCTGGTCGAGACGGTGCGCCTGGGGCTGGGCGGTATGAGCCTCGCGCTCTTCACCGAGATGACGCCGCCGCCGCAGGCGGCCACCGGCGGGCTCGCCAACGCCATCTTCGGATCGCTGGCGATGGTCAGCCTGGCGACGCTGCTCGGCACGCCGATCGGCATCCTGGCCGGCATCTACCTGGCCGAGTACGGTCAACGCGGCTGGCTCGGCAGTGCGACCCGCTTCATCAACGACATCCTGCTGTCGGCGCCCTCGATCGTGATCGGCCTGTTCATCTATTCGGTGGTGGTGACCCGCACCCGGTCGTTTTCCGGCTGGGCCGGGGTGTTGGCACTGGCGCTGATCGTGATACCGGTCGTCATCCGCACCACCGAGAACATGCTGTCGCTGATCCCGAACGCGTTGCGCGAGGCGGCCTATGCGCTCGGCACGCCGAAGTGGCGCGTCATCACGACCGTCACGCTGCGCTCGGCGCGCGCCGGAGTGATCACCGGCATCCTGCTCGCCTTCGCCCGCATTGCCGGCGAGACCGCGCCCTTGCTCTTCACCGCCTTGTCGAACCAGTTCTGGACCAGCGACCTGACGCAACCCATGGCCAGCCTGCCGGTGACGATCTTCAAGTTCGCGATGAGCCCCTACGAGAACTGGCAGAAGCTGGCGTGGGCGGGCGTGTTCCTGATCACCCTGGGCGTGCTGCTGCTCAACATCGTGGCCCGCACCTTCTTCCGCAACCGGGCCTGACCCGCACTCGCATGCCGATCGACGCCAACGCCGAACCCGCCGCCATCGATGCCCCCAAGCTGTCGGTGCGCAACCTGAACTTCTATTACGGCGGCTTCCACGCGCTGAAGAACATCTCGCTCGACATCCCCGCGAAGCGGGTGACCGCCTTCATCGGCCCGTCGGGCTGCGGCAAGTCGACCCTGTTGCGCACCTTCAACCGGATGTACGAGCTGTATCCGGAGCAGCGTGCCGAAGGCGAGATCGTGATGGACGGCAGCGACCTGCTGACCTCGAACGACGACGTCTCGCTGATTCGCGCCAAGATCGGCATGGTGTTCCAGAAGCCGACGCCGTTTCCGATGTCGATCTACGACAACATCGCCTTCGG
>JBDSZM010000184.1:0-9369 GCA_039925165.1 Burkholderiaceae bacterium | reverse complement strand
AACTGCGCGCGCAGGATCTGATCGCCGAGGAGTCGCGCAGTGCGCTGGTGCGTGCCGAGGCGGCCTCCACGCAGGCCACGCAACGCCTGACGGGCTTGCGCCGAGAGGCCGGCGAGGCCCAGACCCGTGCGCATCAATGTCAGGTCGAGCTGCTGCGCCTGACGCAGCTCAAGCAGCAGACCGGCGAGCGGCGCGGCCAGCTCGAGGGCGAACTCGTCGAAATCGATGCCGCACTCGACGCGCTGGCCGAACGCGGCGCGATCGGCCAGGCGCGCTTCGAGGCACTCGACCTCGAACTGGCGACGGCGCAGGAGCGCCACGCCGAGCTGGAAGACGCCGTGATTGGTGCCGAACGCCGGCTGGCGCAGGCGCGCGAGCAGTTGCGCGGCCTCGAGCGCCAGGCCCAAGAGGCGCAGTTCAACGCGCGTTCGCTGGTCGCGCGGCGCGACGAACTGCAGCGCAATGCCGAGACCGCAGCGCGCCAGCTGGCGGACAACGCCCTGGCGGCGACGCAGCTGACCGAGGAACTGGCGCGCCTGACCGACGCCGCCGAACAGGCCGGCCTGCAATCGGCACTGGCCTTGCGCATGGAGCGCGAGGCCGCGCTCGGCGCCCGGCGCAGCGGCTACGACGACCTGTCGCAGCGACTGCGCAAGGCCGACGAGCAGCGCATGGCGCACGAGCAGAGCCTGCAGCCGCTGCGCGAGCGGATCGGCAAACTGCAGCTCGAGGAGCAGGCCGCGATGCTCGGCGGCGCGCAATACCTCGAACAGCTCACGGCGGCGCAGGCCGACCTCGACGCGCTGGCCGGCAGCATCGAGGCCGACAAGGTGCGCCTGCCCGGCCTGCAACCCGAAATCGATCGCATCCATCGCGAGGTCGAGACGCTCGGCGCGGTCAACCTGGCCGCGCTCGACGAGCTCGGCACGGCGCGCGAGCGCAAGACCTTCCTCGATGCGCAGAGCGCCGACCTGAACGAGGCCATCGCGACATTGACCGATGCGATTCATCGCATCGACCTGGAGACCCGCGAGCTGCTGGCGAGCACTTTCGATCAGGTCAACGGCCACTTCGGGCGCATGTTCCCCAAGCTCTTCGGCGGTGGCAACGCGCGGCTGGTGATGACCGGCGCCGAGATCCTCGACTCGGGGGTGCAGGTGATGGCGCAACCGCCAGGCAAGAAGAACAGCAGCATCCACCTGCTGTCGGGCGGCGAAAAGGCGCTCACCGCGATCGCGCTGGTGTTCGCGATCTTCCAGTTGAACCCGGCGCCGTTCTGCCTGCTCGACGAGGTCGACGCGCCGCTCGACGACGCCAACACCGAACGCTACGCCGCCCTCGTCAAGGAGATGGCGCAGGCGACCCAGTTCCTGTTCATCAGCCACAACAAGATCGCGATGGAGATGGCCGGCCAGCTGATCGGCGTGACGATGCAGGAGCAGGGCGTCTCGCGCATCGTCACGGTCGACGTGGACAGCGGCGTCGGCCTCGCCCAGGCCGCCTGACGGCGGTCCTCCCACCCACCGCTTCGAACGGACACACCACCACGATGCCACTGGCCTTCAACGACCTCACCCTCGCCCTCGCCGCGCTCGGCGCGGTGGTGCTGGCAGCGATCCTCGCGCACGGCCTGTACACCGCCCGTGTGACCCGTCCCAAGCGTTCCAGCGCGCCGCCGGCCGAGCCGGTCGAGCCGGTGCTGATCGACACGCCGGCGACGCCGTCGACGGCGGTGGCCGCCACCCACGATCCCGGCATGCCGGTGCTCGAGGTGCCGCCGCCGCGCCGCTACCAGGCGCGCATCGATGCGTTGATCGATGCGATCGCGGTGCTGCGGCTCGAGGCGCCGGTCAGTGCCGAGATGCTCGCGCCGCACCTGCCGTCGACACGCCGCGCCGGCAGCAAGCCGTTCCTGGTCGAGGGCCTCAACGCGCGGACCGGCGAGTGGGAGGGCGTGACGCCCGGCCAGCAGTACGGCGAACTGCAGGCCGCGGTCCAGCTGGCCAACCGCGGCGGCCCGCTCAACGAGATCGAGTACTCGGAATTCGTCCAGAAGGTGCAGGGCTTCGCGGATGCGATCGGTGCGATGGTCGAGCTGCCCGACATGCTGGATGTGGTGGCGCGGGCGCGCGAGCTCGACACCTTCGCCGGCCAGCACGATGCCCAGCTCGCGCTGCAGCTGCGCAGCCGCGGCGCGGCCTGGAGCATCGGCTACCTGCAGCAGCGCGCGGGGCAGCATGGCTTCGTCCCCGGTGCGCTGCCCGGGCGGCTGGTGCTGGCGAGCGCCGAGGACGGCGCGCCGCCGGTACTCACGCTCGCCTACGACAGCGCGGCGGCGCTGGCCGACGATCCGCAGCAGGCCGCGCTGCGCGTGGCCACGCTCGCCTTCGACGTGCCGCAGACCGATGCCGCCGAGCAGCCGTTCGCGGCCTGGCAGCGCAGCGGGCAGGCGCTGGTGACCGCCCTCGACGCGGCGATCGTCGACGACAACGGCCAGCCGTTCGGCGACCCCGCCTTCGCGGGCATCGGCGGCGAACTCGAGCGGCTGTATCAGGCGCTGGCCGCGCGCGACCTGCCGGCCGGATCGATGGCGGCACGCCGGCTCTTCAGCTGACGCATCGAGTCGGTCCGGCCCGCGCCGCCGCGCTCGGCGAGGCTGCGCCGCTGCCTACACTGCGCGCCATGTCCGACCCCGTCCCGTCCACCCGCGCCGCCGAGTTGCGGGCACAGCTGGAGCAGCACGCGCACCGCTACTACGTGCTCGACGAGCCGACCCTCCCCGACGCCGATTACGACGCGCTGTTTCGCGAGCTGCAGGCGATCGAGGCGGCGCATCCGGACCTGCTGACGCCCGATTCTCCGACCCAGCGCGTGATCGGCGCGGTGCTCGCTGGCCTCGTGCCGGTGCGGCATCGGGTGCCGATGCTGTCGATCCACACCGAGACCGACACCACGCCGGCCGGCGCGCAGAAGTTCGATGCGCGGGTGCGCAAGGCGCTGGTGCTCGACGAGTCCGCGCCGCCGCTGGCCTACCACGCCGAACTGAAGTTCGATGGCCTCGCGATCAACCTGCGCTACGAGCGCGGCGCGCTGGTGCAGGCGGCGACGCGCGGCGACGGCGAAACCGGCGAGGATGTGACCCACACGGTGCGTACGATCGCGGGCGTGCCCAAGCGGCTGCGCGGCGCGGCCGCCAGCGCCGCCGAGGCGATCGAGGTGCGCGGCGAGGTCTTCATGCGGCGCGACGATTTCGATGCCCTCAACGAGCGTCAGCGCGCGCTGATCGCCAGCGGCGCGCGCGGCGAGAAGACCTTCGTCAACCCGCGCAACGCCGCCGCCGGCGTGGTGCGCCAGCTCGATGCCGGCAAGGCCGCGAAGCGGCCGCTCAGCTTTTTTGCCTACGGCCTGGGCGAGGTGGTCGGCTGGGACGTGCCGCCGACGCAGGGCGGGCTCGCCGGAGCGCTGCGCCGGATGGGTTTGCCGGTGAGCGACGAGAACGCCGTGGTGTCCGGTGCCGATGGACTGATCGGCTACCACGCGGCCATCGCCGGGCGCCGCGACGCGCTGCCCTTCGATATCGACGGCGTCGTCTACAAGCTCGACGACCGGGCCCTTCAGGAGCGCCTGGGCTTCGTCTCGCGCGAGCCGCGCTGGGCGGTGGCGCACAAGTACCCGGCGCAGGAGCAGACCACCCTGCTGCGCGACATCGACATCCAGGTCGGGCGCACCGGCAAGCTGACGCCGGTGGCCAAGCTCGAGCCGGTGTTCGTCGGCGGCACCACGGTCTCGAACGCGACGCTGCACAACGAGGACGAGGCGCGCCGCAAGGACGTACGCATCGGCGACACCGTGATCGTGCGGCGCGCCGGCGACGTGATCCCGGAGGTGGTGGGGGTGGTGCTCGAGCGCCGGCCGGCCGACGCCGGCGCGCCCTTCGACCTGTACGCCCGGCTCGGTGGCGTGTGCCCGATCTGCGCCAGCGCCATCGTGCGCGAGGAGGGCGAGGTCGACTGGCGTTGCTCGGGAGGCCTGTATTGCCCGGCGCAGCGCAAGCAGGCGATCCTGCATTACGCGCAGCGGCGGGCGCTCGACATCGCGGGCCTGGGCGACAAGCTGGTCGAACAGCTGGTGGATGCCGGCACGGTGCAGAGCCTGCCCGATGTGTACGCGCTCGATGCCGATGCGCTCGGTGCGCTCGACCGGATGGGCAGCAAGAGCGCGGCCAACCTGCTCGACGGCCTGGCCCGGAGCAAGCGCACGACGCTCGCGCGCTTTTTGTACGGCCTGGGAATCCGCCATGTCGGCGAGACGACGGCGAAGGATCTGGCGCGCCATTTCGGCAGCCTCGCCCGCCTGATGGCAGCGAGCGTCGAGCAGCTGCTGCAGGTCGCCGACGTGGGCAGCATCGTCGCGCAGAGCATCCGCACCTTCTTCGACCAGCCGCACAACCGCGAGGTGGTCGATCAGTTGCGCGCGGCCGGCATCGCCTGGGACGAGCACGACGGCACACCCGATGTGGCAGCGCTGCCGCTGGCCGGCCGGACCTTCGTGCTGACCGGCACCCTGCCGACGCTGGCGCGCGAGGACGCCAAGGCGATGCTCGAATCCGCCGGCGCGAAGGTCGCGGGGTCGGTGTCGAAGAAGACCCACTGCGTCGTTGCCGGCACTGACGCCGGCAGCAAGCTCGACAAGGCGCGCGAGCTCGGGGTCGAGGTGATCGACGAGACCGGGCTGCGCGAACTGCTCGCATCGTTCCGCGGCGCGGATGCAGCGGCTTGACGCGACCCGGCTGCGCGCGCGCGCCGACCAGCCGCCGGCCGCGCTGCGGGTCACGCTGTCGACCCACGACGGCGCGCCGATCGGCTCGATCGAACCCGCGCTTGCGCACGACCTGTGCAACGCCGGGCTGCCGCTCGCGCCGCACCCCGAAGGCTGGCGGGTCGCCACCGCGACGCTGGATTCCGCGCTCGAACGTATCGCGCGCTGGTTGAGCACCCACCGTCTGGGCGGGCGTTGGCGCGACGAACGACTCGCCGTCGCCGATGCGAGCGGCCACGTCGTTGGTGCGATCGAGCGCGCCGTCGTGCGCCCGCTCGGCATCGCCACCTGCGCCGTCCACCTCGTCGGCCATACCCCCGAAGGCCGGGTCTGGGTCCAGCAGCGCGCGCTCGGCAAGGCGGTCGATCCCGGCCGCTGGGACACCTTGATGGGCGGCCTGATGGCGGCCGGCGAGACGGTCGCGCAGACGCTCGAGCGCGAGACCTGGGAAGAGGCCGGGCTGCGCATCGCGCAACTGTCGGCTGTGCACGAGTTCGCCCGCCTCACCGTGCGCCGGCCGCTCGAAGCCGGCAGCTACATGGTCGAGCACATGCACTGCTTCGAAGCCGGCGTGCCGGCGGGTCTGCAGCCGGCCAACCAGGACGGCGAGGTGCTGCGCTTCGAAGCCCTCACGCCCGACGTATTGCGGGACCGGCTGTACGCCGATGCGTTCACGGTCGAGGCGGCGCTTGTGCTTCTCTGCTGGGTCGAGGCTGGCGCCGGCGCGGCGGGAGCGGGCGTTTAATTGTTTTGGAATCGGCTCGCAGCTGGCTCGCGCCATGAGCCACCCCTCGCTCATCATCGCGACAAGTGATGACGAACCACCCCGCCTCCCGGAGCAGTCAGATGGAAAACGCGGCAGCCTGGGCGCATGTGCGAATCGATGCCGCCACCGGGCGCCCCATCCCGCACCTGCTTGCCGACCATCTCGGCGAAGTCGCCCGGTGCGCCGGCGACCACGCGGCGGGCTTCGGTCGCGAGTGGGCTTATCTGGCCGGCCTGTGGCACGACATCGGCAAGCAGCGGGCGGGGTTTCAGGACTACATCCGGCAAGCCAATGGCATTGAAGCGCACATCGAGGGCCGCGTCCCGGACCGCGACAAAACCCACTCTGCAGCCGGCGCGATCTGGGCCGAGCGGCTGCTGACCGAGCGCTTTGGCAAGCAGGGCCGAATGATGGCGCGCGCACTCCAATATGCGATTGCCGGCCATCATGCCGGCCTGGACAACTGGCATGGCGGCCTGGCCGAACGGCTGGCCTCGGCAGACGCCCAGCGCGAGTGCGACGAGGCACTGGCGGCAGCCGGCGATTGGGCTGGCCTGCTGCGCCCCCTCAGCCTGCCCACATCCATCCGCAGCATGCCGGTGGGCGACGAGCGGGCCGATATCCCGGGTCGGTTCGCGCTGTGGCAGCGCATGCTTTTCTCCGCGCTGGTGGACGCGGATTTTCTGGACACCGAAGCCTTCTACGACACCGACCGGGGTTCGGCTCGCGGGGCCTCGCCGCCAGTGGCGGCGTTGAAGGCGGCGCTCGACGACCACCTGACCATGCTTGCTGCAACTGCGGCGGATTCATCGGTCAACCGCCTGCGCGCTGAGATCCTTCGCCAGTGCCGCGAGAAAGCGCAGCGCCCGCCCGGCGCCTTCAACCTGACCGTGCCCACCGGAGGCGGCAAGACCCTGGCCAGCCTGGCTTTCGCACTCGACCACGCGGTGGCCCACCCGAGCCCGCACGGCACCCGCAGGGTCATCTACGCCATCCCCTACACCAGCATCATCGAGCAGACCGCCGACGTCTTTCGCGATGCTTTCAAGTCGCTCGGTGGCGACGTGGTGATCGAGCACCACAGCAATGCCGAATCGCAGCCCGAGAAGGAGACCTCGCGGTCCCGCCTCGCGTGCGAGAACTGGGATGCGGCAATCGTCGTCACCACCAACGTCCAGTTGTTCGAGAGCCTGTTCGCGCGCCGGACCTCGCGCTGCCGAAAGCTGCACAACCTGGCCGGCGCCGTCATCGTGCTCGACGAAGCGCAGTTGCTGCCGGTCGAGTTTTTGCAGCCGATCGTCGATGTGCTGCACCTGCTGGTGCGTGATTACGGGGTGACGCTGGTCTTCTGCACCGCCACCCAGCCGGTGCTGACCGCCAGCGCCAGCGCCGATCCACAGCGTGGGCTGCGTCGCGGCTTTGCCGCCGAATCGGTGACCGAAATCATCGACGACGCGGCGGTGCTTTACGCGGCCTTGCGACGGTCGGTCGCTCTACCGACTTTGCCGAGTGAGCCGCGGCCGGCGCGGTGCCTCCTAGAATCCGCGCCATCTGCGACCCCCGCCGCCTCACGTGTCCGACCGCCTCGACGTCCTGCCCCAATACCTGCTGCCCAAGCGCTCGCTGACGGCATTCGGCGGCCGCATCGCCGGCGCCCGCGGCGGCGCGGCGACGACGCGTCTGATCCGCTGGTTCGTGCGCAAGTACGGGGTCGACATGCGCGAGGCGGCGGAGCCCGACATCGCGGCCTACGCGAGCTTCAACGACTTCTTCACCCGCGCGCTCGAGCCCGGCGCGCGGCCGCTTGCCGCCGCGCGGCTCGTCTGTCCGGTCGACGGCGCGATCAGCCAGTTCGGCGGCATCGAGCGCGACCGCTTCCTGCTGGCCAAGGGCCACGACTACTCGACCACCGCGCTGGTTGGTGGCGATGCGACGCTGGCAGCGCGCTTCGAGCACGGCAGCTTCGCCACGCTGTACCTGAGCCCGAAGGATTACCACCGCATCCACATGCCGTGCACGGCGCGGCTGCTGCGCATGATCCACGTGCCGGGCGACCTGTTCTCGGTCAACCCGACGACGGCGCGTGGCGTGCCCGGCCTGTTCGCGCGCAACGAGCGCGTGGTCTGCGTCTTCGAGTCCGAGGCGGTCGGCCCGTTCGTGCTGGCCCTGGTCGGCGCGACCATCGTCGGCAGCATGGCCACGGTGTGGCACGGCATCGTCAACCCGCCGCGTGTGGGCACGCTGCGCGAGTGGCACTACGACGACGCGGCGCCGGTCGCACTGGAGCAGGGCGCCGAGATGGGGCGCTTCCTGCTCGGCTCGACGGTGGTGCTGTTGTTTGCGCGCCAGCGCAACGGCAGCGCGCTGCGCTTCAACCCGCTGTGGGCGCCGGGGCGATCGATCCGCCTGGGCGAGGCCATGGCGGAGTAGCAAGGCGCTGCCGGTGGCCGCGGCTCAGCCGAAGCGCAGTCCGATCACGCCGGCCACGACGACCGCGGTGCCGAGGGCGCGCTGCCAGCCGAAGTGCTCCTTGAGCAGCACGGTGCCGATCAGCGCGGCGAACAGGACCGAGGTCTCGCGCAGCGCCGCGACCGATGCCACCGGGGCGCGCGTCATGGCCCACAGCGCGATCGCGTACGAGCCGATCGACGCGCCGCCGCCCAGCGCGGCGATCGGCCAGCGCCGGCGCGCGTAGGCAACGATCTCGCGCCGGCCTTCGGGGCTGCGACGCAGCCACACGCCGAGCGGATAGGCCACGCCGTCGAGTACGAAGAGCCACAGCACGTAGCGCAGGGCATCGCCCGCCAGCCGCACGCCCAGGCCGTCGACCAGGGTGTAGAGCGCGATGATTCCGGCATTGGCGAAGGCATAGGCCAGCGCCTTGCGGTGGTGCAGCCGCTGTTGCAACAACCGGCCGGGGTGGGCCAGGCCGACCAGCGCGACCCCGAGCGTGATGCCGACGATGCCGAACCAGGCCGCCGCGCTCGGGGCCTCGCCGATCACGGCGGCGCTCGACAGCGCGACCAGCAGCGGCGCGCAGCCGCGCATGATCGGATAGGTCAGGCCGAGTTCACCGTGCCGGTAGGCGCCGACCAGGGCGATGTAGTAGGCGATGTGGATCGTCAGCGAGGCCGCCAGGTACGGCCAGGCCGCCGGCCGGGGCGGGCCCAGCGCCAGCGCGAAGGGCAGGGCGATCAGCGCGGCGAGGGCATGCACCAGCGCGGTGTCGAGCGCCTTGTCGCGACCCGACTTGACGAGCGCGTTCCAGGCGGCGTGCAGCAGCGCACCGCACAGCACCGCCAACACCAGCGGCCAGTTGAGGCCGGCCACTAGCCCGCGCTGTCGTCGGCCGCCAGCGGCGCGAACTGCGACTGCCGCAGGCGCGTCTGGGTCAGCGCGCCGGCCGACTCCAAGATCGGATAGGCAATCGAGCAGATGTGCGAGTTGATGCGCTTCAGTTCGCTGATGAGCTCCAGGTGCAGCGAGCTGGTTTCGATGCTCTGCGCCGTGTTGTCACGCAGCCGGGCGATGTGGTTGGCGGCGTATTCCAGCTCCAGGCCACGAAAGCGCGCCTTCTCTTCCAGCAGCTTCTTGGCGTCGCGCACATGGCCGTCGAGGAAGACGCTCATGCCCAGCCGCAGGTTGCCCAGCAGCTGCTCGTGCAGGTGGCAGATCTCGGCCATGCCGGCGTCCGAGAAGCTGCGGTTGCGCCGGATCTTCTTGTCCTCGACCTCCTGCAGCACGCGCTCGATGATGTCGCCGATGTGCTCCATGTTGATCACGAA
>JBDSZM010000183.1:0-7059 GCA_039925165.1 Burkholderiaceae bacterium | reverse complement strand
CTTCGCTGAAGTACAGCAGCGCGACCCAGAACAGCTTGCGGCGGTAGACGGGCGTGGGCCGGACGGCCAGGTCGGGTGCGGCAGCCGCCGGGGGCGAGGTCATCGGCCCATTCTAGGGACGGCCCCGCGGCCGAACGCGCCGACAGGGACGACCGTGGCGACTACTTCGCGCCCTGGCGGTAGATCGATTCGGCCAGCACCAGCAAGCGCTCACGCGGCAAGGTACCGGCCAGCGCGTAGCCGGTCGCGGTGCCGTGCGCGCTGTCGCCCTCGACCCAGTAGAAGAGGCCCAGATCGCCCTGGCGCTCGTAGGCGAAGGCGGCCGGGGTGGCGCTGTCGGGCTTGCGCAGGTAGACCGTCACGCGCTCGGGCTTGGCGCCGCCCGGGGGCGGCTCGATCGCCTGGTACATGAGCTGCGCGCTCGGCCCGCTGGCATCGGGCAGCAGCCGTCCGCCGACCAGTTCGAAGCCCTGCTCGCGCAGATCAAACAGCTTGACCGGCACCTCGATGCGCCGGGTCAGCCAGCGCGCCAGGTGCTCCTCCTGCGCGGCGACCTCGACCGGGTGGCGCACTTCGGGCACATAGACGCTGTGCGCCACCGCGGCGCGGCGGACCCAGCCCTGCGCACCGAGCGGGCGCTCGACGCCGGCGCGTGCCAGCTGCGCGGCCTGCTGGTTCGACTGGATGCGCCAGGTTGCAGCCGCACCGATCGCGCCACCGAGCACGAACAGCGCGAAGCCGGCGGCCCAGCGCAGCCACGCGCCCGACAGCGTCGCCGGCGCGTGGTTCCAGACGATCTGCGTCAGTCGCTGCGGTACCGGCTCGTCGTAGACCGGCTCGAAGGTCGCGCGCAGCGCCTCGGCGTCGGCCGACCACAGGCGCACCCGCGCCGCCTCCTCGGGGTGCTCGTGCAGCCAGCGCTCGACCTGCGCGCGCTGCTCGGCCGGCAGTTCGCCGTCGAGCCAGGCGTGTAGCTGGACGTCGTCGATGGGCGGGTGGGCGGACACGGCAAGATTTCCGGTGAGGCTCAGATGACGCGCCGCAGCGATGCCGGTGCGGCGGCCGGACGCCCGTCGAGCAGGGCCCGCAGGGCGACCCGGCCGCGCGAGATGCGCGACATCACGGTGCCCACCGGGATCCGCAGCACCTCGGCGCATTCGGCATAGCTCAGCTGTTCGACCGCAACCAGCAGGATCGGTTCACGCTGCTCGATCGGCAGCCGCTTCAGGGCCGCGATCAGGTCGATGCGCAGCCCCGGGTCGGACGCCTCCGGCGACTGCGCCTGCGCCAGCGCCGGTTCCGGATCGGCGTCGAACCACGGCGTGCGCGCATGCCGGCGGCGGTCGTCCATATAGGCGTTGTGGGCGATGCTGACGGTCCAGACCAGGATGTCGCGCCGCTGGTCGAACTGATGCCAGTGGGCGAGCGCGCGTTCCAGCGCGGTCTGCACCAGGTCGTCGGCCGCGTGGGCGTCGAACACCAGCGAACGCGCGTAGCGGCGCAGGCGCGGAATGGCGCCCAGCAGCTGCTGGCGAAAGGCGGTCGGGGCGTCCACGAGTCCTGCTTACGCGTTCGGCGGCCGGCTTATTCCGCCGTGCCCGGCGTCGCGCCCCACAGCTGCGCTTCGGACCGTCGCATCGCGCGCAGGTCGGGCGCGCGCCGCGGGGCATCGCCGGTGCAGAAGAACTCGTCGAGCTGTGGCGGCGCGACGGCGCTGCCGGACAACATCGCGTGGGCCTGGCCGCGGTGGTGGGTCTGGTGCTGGAAGAGGTGCGCCAGCAGGCGTGGCAAGGTCTCGGCATCGACCCGGTCGCGGCGCGGTACGCGGATCGGCGCCGCCAGCGCCACCGCGTCGAGGCCCTCGCAGACCGCGGTCAGGCGGGCATCGCTGGCGCGCTGCGCGAGCTGCAGGGCGGCGATATCGGCGCAGGGCTCGGCGGGGTCGAAGTACGCCATCCAGGCGGGATTCGGCAGCGCCCCGCGCAGGCTGCGCTCGATCGCGTCGACGTAATACCAGTCGACCGTCAGGAGGTGGTTCAGGGTCGCGCGGATCGACGGGAAGTAGCCGACCCGGGCCGCCTCGAACTCGGCCTGCGACAAGCACGCGCAGGCGCCGAGCAAACGGTGGTTGGCCCACGCGTTGTTGTGCGCGTGGGACCGCAGGTGCCGGGCCAGCGGGTCCATCGCGCCAGTGTAGGACGCGGCGCCGCGCCCGCGGCGCCGCCCGTCGATCCCGGACAATCGACCCATGCCGCCACCGCGCCGGGCCCGCGCCCCGACCTTCACGCCGCAGGTGTTCCGGGCCGCGCTCGGGATGTTCGCGACCGGCGTCACCATCGTCACCGCGCGCGATGCCGACGGCGCCCTGTTCGGCCTCACCGCCAACTCGTTCAACTCGGTCTCGCTCGAGCCGCCGCTGGTGCTGTGGAGCCTGTCGCGCCAGGCCGGGTCGATGCCGGCCTTCGCGCGGGGCTCGCACTACGTCATCAACATCCTGGCCGCCGAACAGCATGCGCTGGCGGTGCGCTTCGCGAGCAAGCAGCCCGACCGCTTCGCCGAGGTGGCGTTCCGTGACAGCGTCGCCGGTGCGCCCATCATCGAGGGGGCCGCGGCAGTGTTCGAGTGCTTCAACCGCAGCCAGTACGAGGAGGGCGACCACGTCATCTTCGTCGGCGAGGTCGAACGCTGCGCGCACCGCGAAGGCGCCGCACCGCTGCTCTTCCACGGCGGTCGCTACTACACCGAGCTGCCGCTCTAGCCGACCGGGCCGCCGCACCGATGGATACGATCTGGCTGGCCGCGCCGAGTGCGGCGATCAGGGTCTGGCGCGACGCGGCGCAGCTGCGCTTCCAGCTCAACGACGCAGCGCTCGCCTGGGCCTCCGACGCCACCGTGCTGGTCGAGTCTGACTGGCAGGCGCTGGCGGTGCACCTGCTCGGCGCCTTCGCCGACGCCGATCGCGGCCAGCACCGCGTCGGCGGTCTGTGCCTGGCGTGGCAGGCGGTCGCCTGGCCGCCGGGCCATGTCTGCTGGCTGCGTCGGCTCGGGCCGGCGGCCGGCGAGGCGCCCGAACCGTCGCCGCTGGGCGCGCCGATCGACGTCGATTTCGCCCAGGCGTTGGAACTCGCATCGATCTCGGTCTGGCGCATCGATCCGCAGCGTCAGCGCATCCATTACAACCGCGCCGGCTACCGGCTGACCGGCGTGCCGTTCCGCCCCGAAGGTCTGAGCCTGGACGAGATCCGCGCCCTCACCCATTCCGACGACGTGCCGGCGATGGTGCAGGCCTATCAGGAGGCGCTCGCCCGCCCCGGCGTGGTCGACGTCGAGGGCCGCTACCGCAACCCCGACGGCAGCTACCGACACCTGCTCACGCGCCGGGTCGCGCAGCGCGACGCCGCGGGCCGGGTGGTGGCAGTGATGGGGGTATCGATCGACCAGACCGAGCAGATCGCCGCACGCGAGCGTGCGCGCGGCCTGCGCCAGCGCATCGACACCGTGGCCGAGACGGCCGGGGTCGGGATCTGGAGCTACGACGTGGCGTCCGACCTGCTGGAGTGGAACCCGCAGATGTTTCGCATCCACGGCCTGCCCGAGGGCCGCCCGCCGCGGCTGCGCGAGTGGACCGAGCAGCGGGTGCATCCGCTCGACCGGGCGCAGGTGACGGCAGTCGGGCGCCCGGCACTGCGCCGCGGCAGCGCGACCGGCGGCGGCTTCGAGGCCGAGTTGCGCATCGTGCGGCCCGACGGCGCGGTGCGCTGGATCGAGGGCCGCTCGGTGCGCGAGGTGCGCGACGGCCGCGAGATGCTGGTCGGCATCGTGCTCGACGTGACCGAGCGGCACGCCACCCGCGCCGCGCTGCAGTCGCAGCAGGAGCGTCTCGCGCTGGCGACCCGGGCCGTCGGCATGGGGGTGTGGGAACGCGACCTGGCCGGCACGTCGCGCTACTGGGACGCGCAGATGTACCGGCTGCGCGGACTCGATCCCGCCGACCCGCGGTCGCTCGATGAGCTGACGCGCCTGGTGACCGAACCGAGCGACCTGGGCGACTTTTTGGCCTTGGCGCGCAAGCACCTCGACACCGGCGCGCCGTACCTGCGCGAGTTCCGGGTGCGGTGGCCGGACGGCTCGGTCCACTGGCTGGTCAGCGCCGGCACCGCGCTGCGCGACGAACAGGGGCGGGCGATCGGCATCACCGGCGTCAACTGGGACGTGAGCGCGCGCCGCGCGACCGAGCAGGCGCTGCGGGCCCAGCAGATGGCCGAGGCAGCGAGCCGCGCCAAGTCCGAATTCATCGCCCGCATGAGCCACGAATTGCGCACCCCGCTCAACGCCGTGCTCGGCTTTGCGCAGCTGATCGAGCTCGATGCCGCGCACCCGCTGCCGCCGGTGCCCGCGCGCCGGGTCGAGCGCATCCGCACGGCCGGCACCCACCTGCTGGCGCTGATCGAGGACGTGCTCGACCTCGCCGCGATCGAGGCCGGGCGCTTGCCGCTGGCGCTGGAACCGACCGAGCTCGATGCGGCGCTCGACGAGGTCGTGGAATGGGTCGCGCCGCTCGCCACGTCGCTCGGCGTCGCGCTCGGGGTGCCCGCAACCCGGGCCTGGGTGCGGGCCGACCCGCGTCGGCTGCGCCAGGTGCTCGTCAACCTGGTCAGCAATGCGGTCAAGTACAACCGCCGCGGCGGCCGGGTGGACGTGGCGGCGGTGCCGCTCGAGCGCGACGGTGTGCCCGGCCACGAAGTGCGCGTGCGCGACACCGGGCGCGGCCTGTCGGCGCAGCAGATCGAGCACCTGTTCGAACCGTTCAACCGGCTCGGCATCGAGCGCGAAGCGATCGAGGGCGTGGGCATCGGTCTCGTCGTCGTGCGCCACTTGGTGCACGGCATGGGGGGCCGGATCGAGGTCGAAAGCAGCGTCGGCAGCGGGACCGAATTCCGCGTCTGGTTGCCGGCGGCTCCGGCCCAGCCGCGGCCGTCCCGTTCGCCACGCGAGCCGATCGCGCCGCCGCTCGAGAGCCTGCGGGCGCCGCTCGACGCCACGCCGGCGCCGGCCGGCGGGGCGCGGCTGTCGGTGCTGTACATCGAGGACAACCCGGTCAATGTGATCCTGGTCCAGGAGCTGGTCGCGCTGCACGGCCGCTCGGTGCTGAGCGTCGCGCCCGACGGCGGCAGTGGCGTCGCGCAGGCCGGCGCGCAGCCCTTCGACCTGGTGCTGGTCGATCTGCAGTTGCCCGACATCGACGGCTTCGAGGTGCTGCGCCGGCTGCGCGCGCAAGCGCCGGCCGACCGGCGCCAGGTCGTGGTCGGACTGTCGGCGCACGCCAGCACCGACGACCTGCGGCGCGCGCTCGACGCCGGCTTCGACGACTACTGGACCAAGCCGATCGACTTCAAGCGCTTCCTCGGCGGGCTCGACCGCATCGCGGCAGCGCAGCACCGCGCGGCGGATTGAAAGCCTCGCCGGCAGCCCCACCTGCAGCCGATGTCGCCCGGTCTTTCGAGGAGTTCTGAATGCTGATCGCCTGTGCCGCCTGCGGCGCTGCCAACCGCGTGCCCGACCACCGCCTGACCGAAGACCCGGTGTGCGGCCGCTGCGCCGCGCCGCTGCTCGACGGCACGCCGGTCACGCTGACCGACGCCAATTTCGAGCGCTACGTGACGCGCACCGAGTTGCCGGTGGTGGTCGACGTCTGGGCCACCTGGTGCGGGCCATGCCGGACGATGGCGCCGCAGTTCGACGAGGCGGCGCGCCGGCTCAAGGGCCGCGCGGTGCTGGCCAAGCTCGACAGCGATGCCAACCCGCAGATTGCGTCGCGCTTCGCGATCCGCAGCATCCCGACATTGCTCAAGTTGCAGGGCGGGCGCGAGGACAAGCGCATGTCGGGCGCGCTGCAGGCGCCGCAGATCGTGGCCTGGGTCGACGGCGTGGCCTGAGTCGCTGCGAGCGAGCCCTGAACGCCCGCGCTCATCGACCTCGCGGCTGACGCCTCCCCCGACCGGCCGGGCGCACGGGCGCTCTAGACTTGCCCGGCGCGAACCGCGCGTCCGAAGGTTCGCATGGACACGACCGACCCGCCGCCCGACCCACCGACCGGCCTGCGGGCGCGCCTGAAGCTGATCGGCCCCGGCCTCATCACCGGCGCCGCCGACGACGACCCGAGCGGCATCGCGACCTACTCGCAAGCCGGCGCGCAGTTCGGCTACTCGATGCTGTGGACGGTGGTGTTCACGCTGCCGCTGATGGTGGCGATCCAGATCGTCAGCGCGCGCATCGGACACGTCACGCGGCACGGCCTGGCGGCCAACATCAAGGCGAGCTTTCCGCGCGCGGTGCTCTATGCCGTGGTCGGGATGCTGGTCGCGGCCAACACCCTCAACATCGCGGCCGACATCGCGGCCATGGCCGAGGCGCTGCGGTTGCTGGTCGGCGGGCCGGTGCATGTCTACGCCGCCGCCTTCGGCGCGCTGAGCCTGCTGCTGCAGGTCTTTTTGCCGTACGCGCGCTACGTGCGGGTGCTCAAGTGGCTGACGCTCGCGCTGCTGGCCTATGTCGCGGTGGCGTTCAGCCTGGCGCTCGACTGGGCCCAGGTGGCGCGCGAGCTGGTCTGGCCGCGCCTGCCCGCCACCTCGGCGGTGCTGCTCACGGTGGTCGCGGTGTTCGGCACCACCATCAGCCCCTACCTCTTCTTCTGGCAGGCCGCGCAGGAGATGGAAGACACGCGCGGGCACGCGCAGGCGCCGCGCACCCGCGCCACGGTGCGGGCCCACCTGCGCCGCATCAAGGCCGACACGATCGTCGGCATGACGTTCTCGAACCTGATCGCGTTCTTCATCATCCTGAGCACCGCCGGCACGCTGCACGCGGCCGGGGTGCTCGACATCCAGACCTCGGCGCAGGCGGCGCAGGCGCTGCGCCCGGTCGCCGGCGACTTCGCCTTCCTGCTGTTCAGCCTGGGCATCATCGGCACCGGGCTGCTGGCGGTGCCGGTGCTGGCCGGCTCGGCGGCGTACGCGGTGGCCGAGGCCGCCGGCTGGCCCGGCAGCCTGTCGCTGCACC
>JBDSZM010000182.1:0-4372 GCA_039925165.1 Burkholderiaceae bacterium | reverse complement strand
AGCAGGAACGACGGCTCCTCGCGCGGCTTGACGTCGAACTTGACGCCGTAGCTGATCAGGTCACCGATCAGCCCGCGGTCGAGGAAAGCGGCGGTGGTGCGCAGTTCCTTGTCGTCGCTGGTGCGGGCGCGGATCTCGGTGCTGCCGCCCTGGCCTTCCTGGAGCTGCACGCTCTTGATCCGGTGACTGCGGACCTCTTCCAGGAAATCGGAGTAGCCGATCTGCCCGGTGGTGGCGACGCCACGGTCAAACTGCTTGAAGACGGCGAACAGGACCAGCGCGACCACCAGCCACACCGCCACCTTCGAGAACCATTGATTGTTCACCGCATATCCCTTTGCAAGCCGGGCCGAGAACAGGAAGTGTCCCGGCCGTCAAGGCATGTGTGGCCGATTTTAGTGGAGTCAACCCATCCACCGGGGCCGCGTATCCGCGAGCCCCGCAAGGTCTGTCACATCACGGTATCGGGCGCCGCCGGCGTCGACTTGAGACCGATGCCGACCAGGAAGGTTTCGGCCGATTTGTCGCGCGATGCCTTGGGCTTGATCGGTTTGACCACCCGGAAGGTGTTCTTGAACAGCTTGGCGAGCTGGCTGTAGCCGCTGCCGTGGAAAACCTTGCATACGAGCACCCCGTCGCGTGCCAGGTGGCGGACCGCGAATTCGACCGCGAGTTCGACCAGGTGAGTCATCCGGGCCGCATCCGACGCTTCGATGCCCGACAGGTTGGGCGCCATGTCCGACAGCACGACGTCGACCGGCCGGCCGTCCAGCAGGCTGGCCAGGTGCTGCGCGACCGCCTCCTCGCGAAAATCGCCGGCGACGAACTGCACCCCCTCGATCGCCTCGAGGGGCAGCAGGTCGAGCGCGATGATGCTGCCGTTCAGGGCACCCGCCGCCGCACCGCCGCTGCCGGCCTCCTTGGGCGCGAAGCGGCGCCGCACGTACTGACTCCAGGCGCCGGGCGCGGCCCCCAGGTCGACCACCCGCTGTCCCGGCCGCAACAGGTGCAGCGTCTGGTCCATCTCCTTGAGCTTGTAGGCAGCGCGGGCACGGTAGCCCTCGCGTTGCGCCATCTTCACGTATGGGTCGTTCAGGTGGTCGTTCAGCCACGCCTTGTTGACCTTCTTGCTCTTGGTTTGAACTTTCATCCGGGGCCGATAATAGGGCGATGACCGCGATCCAGCTCACGCCTGCCCAGCGCAAGGAAAAACGCGCCGAGGCGCATCACCTCGACCCGGTCGTGATGATCGGCGCCGACGGCCTGACCGAGCCGGTGACCAAGGAGATCGACGCCGCACTCGGCGTGCACGGCCTGATCAAGGTGCGCATGGCGAGCGACGACCGCGAGGCGCGGCAGACGGCCCTCGGCACGCTGGCCGACAGCCTCGGCGCGGCGCCGATCCAGCACATTGGCAAGCTGCTGGTGCTGTGGCGGCCCCCGGTGCCGAAGGAAAAGGTGGTCCGCGAGGACCGCATGCCGGGCCCCAAGGTCGTCAAGATTCTCAAATTCTCGAAGAGCGGCAACCACCGCGCCCAGGTCAAGAAGATCCGGGTCGTCGGCAACATGCGCATCGCCGCCGGCGGTGAGCTCAAGCGCGCCCGCAAGCGCGCCACCAGCGTCAAGAAATCGGCCCAGCAAGAGTGACGCGCCGGGCACGACGCGCTGATCAGACGTAGCGGACGCCGATGATCTCGTAGTGGCGCAGGCCGCCCGGGGCCTGTACCTCCGCCACGTCACCGGCGGTCTTGCCGATCATGGCGCGGGCGATCGGCGAGCTGATCGAGATCAGGCCCTGCTTCAGATCGGCCTCGTCGTCGCCGACGATCTGGTAGGTCGCTTTCGCACCGCTGCCCTCGTCCTCGAGGTCCACCGTCGAGCCGAACACCACGCTGCCACCCGCGTCGAGCGTGGCCGGGTCGATGATCTGCGCGGCAGCCAGCTTGCCCTCGATGTCGAGGATGCGGCCCTCGATGAAGCCCTGCTTGTCCTTGGCGGCCTCGTACTCGGCGTTTTCCGACAGGTCGCCCTGCGCGCGCGCCTCGGAGATGGCCTGGATGACCGCGTGCCGCTCGACGTTCTTGAGCCGTGCCAGCTCGTCCCTGAGCTTGCCAGCGCCGCGCCGGGTGAGTGGGATGGTGGCCATGATCGAACGATCCTTGCAGCAAAAATGAAATCGCCGCCGAGATCTCGGCGGCGGGTCGGGGGAAGATTGCCAGTTTAGTGCAGTTCGGTGTGCAGTTCCTGCAGGGACATCACCTGCAGATCGTCCTGGTGCTTCATGCCTTCGACCGCCGCTTCGCAGCCGGCCATGCTGGTGTAGTAGGTGACGCGCTGGGCCAGCGCGGCCTGGCGGATGTGGCGCGAGTCGGCGATCGCGGTGCGGGTCTCGTCGACGGTCGTGAAGACGAGCTGGATCTCGCCCGCCTTGACCATATCGACGATGTGCGGCCGCCCGTCCTTGACCTTGTTGACGGCCCGAACCGGGATGCCCGCCTCGGCGATGGCGGCCGCGGTGCCCTTGGTCGCCACCAGCTGAAAGCCCAGGCCGTGCAGGTCGCGGGCGACCGCGACAGCGCGAGGCTTGTCGCCGTTCTTGACCGTGATGCAGGCCACACCACGGGTCGGCAGCCTCGAGCCCGCGCCGAGCTGGCTCTTCAGCATCGCCTCGCCGAAGCTGCGGCCGGTACCCATGACCTCGCCGGTCGAGCGCATCTCCGGCCCGAGGATGGGGTCGACGCCTGGAAACTTGTTGAACGGGAACACCGCCTCCTTGACCGAAAAGTATGGCGGCACGACCTCGCGCGGCGCGCGTCCGTCCTTGCCGCGCTGGTCCGCCAGCGACTGCCCGACCATGCAGCGGGCCGCGATCTTGGCCAGCGGCTGACCGGTCGCCTTGGAGACGAACGGCACGGTCCGCGAGGCGCGCGGGTTGACCTCAAGCACGTAGACGACCGCATCGTCGCCCTCGCCCTGGATCGCGAACTGGGTGTTCATCAGCCCGACGACCTTGAGCGCCTGCGCCATCAGCGTCGCCTGCCGGCGCATCTCGTCCTGCAGCGCCGGCGACAGGGAATACGGCGGCAGCGAACAGGCCGAGTCGCCCGAATGGATGCCGGCCTGCTCGACGTGTTCCATGATGCCGCCGATCATGACCGCGCTGCCGTCGCTGATGCAGTCGACGTCGACCTCGATCGCATCGTCGAGAAAGCGATCCAGCAGCACCGGCGATTTCTCGGACACCCGGACCGCCTCGCGCATGTAGCGCTCGAGGTCCTTGTCGCCGTGCACGATCTCCATCGCGCGGCCGCCCAGCACGTAGCTCGGGCGCACGACCAGCGGGTAGCCGATCTCCTGCGCGAGCACCAGGGCCTGATCCTCGGTGCGCGCGGTGCGGTTGGGCGGCTGCTTCAGGCCGAGCGCGTGCAGCAACTTCTGGAAGCGCTCGCGGTCCTCGGCGATATCGATCGAATCGGGCGAGGTGCCGATGATGGGCACGCCGGCGCGCTCGAGGTCGAGCGCCAGCTTGAGCGGCGTCTGGCCGCCGTACTGGACGATCACGCCGACCGGCTTTTCCTTGTCGACGATCTCGAGCACGTCCTCCAGCGTCACCGGCTCGAAGTAGAGGCGGTCCGAGGTGTCGTAGTCGGTCGACACGGTCTCTGGGTTGCAGTTGACCATGATGGTCTCGTAGCCGTCCTCGCGCATCGCGAGCGCCGCGTGCACGCAGCAGTAGTCGAACTCGATGCCCTGGCCGATCCGGTTCGGCCCGCCACCGAGCACCATGATCTTTTTGCGGTCCGTCGGCGCGGCCTCGCACTCGGCGTCAACCGTCTCGTAGCTCGAATACAGGTAGGCGGTCTGGGTCGCGAACTCGGCCGCGCAGGTGTCGACCCGCTTGTAGACCGGCCGCAGGCCGAGCGCATGACGGCGCTCGCGCACCGCGTGCTGGTGCGTGCCGAGCAGCTTGGCCAGGCGCCGGTCGGAAAAGCCCTTCTGCTTCAGGAAGCGCAGATCGGACTCGGTCAGCGACGCGAGCGTGCGGCCGTGAAGCGCCTGCTCGTGCGCGACGAGCTGGGCGATCTGGGCGAGGAACCACGGGTCGATCGCGGTCTCCTCGAACACCTCCTGCAGGCTCAGTCCGATCCGGAACGCGTCGGCCACGTACAGGATGCGCTCGGGGCCGGCCTCGCCGATCTCCTGCACGATCTCGTCGCGGTCCGACGGTGTGCATGACGTGCGCTCGGTCAGGCCGTCGATGCCGGTCTCGAGACCGCGCAGGGCTTTCTGGAAGCTCTCCTGGAAGGTGCGGCCCATCGCCATCACCTCGCCCACCGACTTCATCTGCGTCGTCAGGCGCGAATCGGCGGCC
>JBDSZM010000181.1:0-9986 GCA_039925165.1 Burkholderiaceae bacterium | reverse complement strand
GGTGCGCCTCGGTGATCAGTGGTTCGTCGCCGCACATCAGCGCGGCGGCGCGCAGCACGCCGACGGGCTGGCGCACGTTGCCGGGCCAGGCATGGCGCTTGAAGAGGTCCATCACACTCGGGCTGATCTCGCGCGGACTCTGCGGATACTCGCGCGCCAGGATGCGCCGCACCAGCACGCTCAGGTCGCTGCACTCGCGCAGCGGCGGCAGGCGCAGCACCAGGCCGTTGAGCCGGTAGTAGAGGTCCTCGCGGAAGGTCTGGGCGTGCAGCATCGGGCGCAGCTCGCGCCGCGTCGCGCAGACGATCGCCAGGTCGACCGGGATCGCCCGCCGGCTGCCCACCGGCGTCACGCGGCGGTCCTGCAGCACGGCCAGCAGCCGCAGCTGTACCGCCGGCGGCAGCGCGCCGATCTCGTCGAGATACAGCGTGCCGCCGTTGGCCTGGACGATGCGGCCCGGCCGGCGCTTGGGGCGGGCCGAGGGCGGCGCCGCATCCTCGCTGTCGAACCGCTCGGCCTCGATCTCGCCGGCCGGCAGCGCCGCCAGGCTGACCGCCACGAAGGGCTGGCGTGTCCGGTTCGACTCCTGGTGAACGGCGCGCGCGAAGACCTTCGTGCCGGTGCCGGTCTCGCCGAGCAGCAGCGGGATATCGTGATCGAGCGTGCGCCGCACCTTGCCTACCGCCGCGGCGAGCTGCGCCTCGCCGGTCAGCAGACGGTCGAGCCCGCCGCGCGGTGCGGCTGCGGCGGGGTCGAGGCCGCACCGTCACGCCATGCCCGCGCCTGCCGGCGCATCCCTCGGCCCGGATGGCGCGAGCCGCGCCGGCGCGCTGTCGACCGACGCGGTGCTGGCCCCGATCCGCGGCGCACCGGCGAGACGCGGACGGGCGCCCGCGGTCAGCCGAGCGTCGATGTGGAACTGCTGGGCGCCCGGCCCCGCCAGCCGCAGCGGGATCGGCACCGGGGTGCGGAAGTGGTCGTGCACCGCCGCCAGGGTGGTGCCGAACAGGCTCGTCAGCGTGTGGGCGCGCAGGTGTGCGCCCGCCGATCGACAGCTGGTCGAGCGCGCTGCGGTTGGCACCGATGATCTTGCCGTCGGCGCCGACCACAACGATGCCCTCGAGCAGCGTGCCCCGGAACTCGACCCGGCTGTGGAAGTGCAGCCGCAGCCGGTTGCTGTAGTCGTCCGAGAGCCAGTGGTTCTCGATCATCCGGGCCGACGCGCGCACCAGACCCATCGTGTGACGGTGAAAGGACCGCTGGTCGCCCGTCACGTCGAGCACCCCCAGCATGTTGCCCCGGGGGTCAAAGATCGGCGCCGCCGAGCAGGTGAGGAAGTCGTGGGCGGGCAGGTAGTGCTCGCTGCCGAGGACCAGCGTTGCGCGTTGCTCGAACAGGGCGGTGCCGATCGCGTTGGTGCCCTTCGAGTGCTCGGCCCAGTTGGCGCCCGGTGCCAGCGCGACCTTGTCCGCGCGGGCCATGAAATCGTCGTCGCCGACCGAGTACAGGACGGTGCCCGTCGCATCGGTCAGAACGATCATGCTGTCCGTGTTGACGATCTGCTCGAACAGCATCTCCATGATCGGCGCCGCGTGGGTCGACAAGCCTGGTTGCGCTCGCGCGCGATCGACAGGTCGCTGCGGCCGAGCGGATCGTGATCGGGAGGCCGGTCGGGCCATGACGACGGGATACGCAGCGCCGTGCGACCGGAGGGTGTCGGGCGACGACCACCGGTGGCACGTCGGCCACGGCAGTGTTCAGCGCAGCGCGGGCTCCGCCCCGGCGTGACGCGCCAGACCCAGGCGCTCGACCGTGCGCCGTTCGGCGGCGTAGGTCTCGCGCATCGATCGTCCGTAATCCTCCGAGTTGAGGTAGGCCAGTTCCTGGTCGTAGCGTGCCAGCTCGGCCACGTGCTGGGGCTCGAACAGGGCCAGCTTGTAGGCGTCGTGCAGTCGCTGCACCACCGCGGCCGGCAGGCCGCGCGGCCCCGCCAGGCCATACGGCGAGGACGCCACGATGCCGGTGCCGAGCTCCTTCAGCGTCGGCACCTGCGGCCAGCGCCGGCTGCGCTGCTCGCCGAAGGTGACCAGCAGCCGCAGCGTGCCAGCGTCGACGAAGGGCGCGAAGCCGGTCGAGTTGACGCCCGCCATCACCTGTCCGGCCGCCACCGCGAGCATCTGCTCGGCCGTGCCCTTGTACGGGACGTGGATGTAGCGCAGGTGGCGGCGCCCGAACAGCTCGTCCATCACGACGTGCGGTGTGGTACCCGCGCCGTTGGTCGAGATGCTGAGCTCGCCGGGATGCGCGGCTGCGTGCGCATACAGGTCGTCGAGGCTGCGGAACGGGCTGGCCGCCGGCACGACGATACCGAAGGTCACGCCGCTGACCTGGATGATGGGCGTGGTGTCGCGGATCGGGTCCCACAGCACGCGTTGCGTGTGCGGCGCGCGGAACACCGGCTGCGGCATCTGCGCGATCGTGTAGCCGTCGGGCGCGGCCTGCTGCAGCACCGGCATGACCAGCGTGCCGCCGGCGCCGGAGCGGTTCTCGACGATCACTTTCTGCCCCAGGTGACGGCTCGCCAGTTCGGCCAGCAGGCGCAGCGTCAGGTCGGTGGCGCCGCCGGCCGGCCACGGCACCCACAGGGTCAGGGCGCGCTGCGGCCAGGCGTCGGGCTGGGCCTGTGCCACGGGCGGCCGTGCCGCGCCCAGCCCGGCCAGCCCCGCAGCGATGAGCGTGCGCCGCCTCATGTCCCGCCGCCCCCGCGCTTGGCCAGACCGCCGAAGCCGCGCTGCGGGTCGTAGCCCCAGCACGCGAGCAGGAAGCACAGGCCGAGCGTACCCAGCACGACCCAGGGTGCGATCCCCGGGTCCTTGCCATAAAAGGCAAAGCGGATCCACTCGACCGCGTGGGTGAACGGATTGACGCGCGCCGCCCACCAGACCCAGGTCGCGCCCGACTCCTCGAGCTTCCACAGCGGGTAGAGCGCGGTCGACAGGAAGTACATCGGGAAGATGACGAAGTTCATGGTGCCGGCGAAGTTCTCGAGCTGCTTGATGTAGACCGACAGCAGCAGGCCGAGCGCCGCCAGCATGAGGGCGGCGGCCAGCATCGCGAGCAGCGCGTGCAGCACCGCCCAGCCGGTGAGCGGCAGCACGGTGCCGATCAGCGCCGCGATCGTGACGAAGGCCAGCGCCTGCCCCAGGCTGAGCAGCGCGGTCGCAAGCAGCTTGGCCAGCAGCAGCCACCAGCGCGGCAACGGCGATGTGAGCAGCAGCCGCATCAGGCCCATCTCGCGGTCATACACCATCGCCAGCGACGACTGCATGCCGTTGAACAGCAGCACCATGCCGATCAGGCCCGGCGCGATGTAGACGTCGTAGGGGATGTAGGTGTCGTAGGGCTCGACGATGGCGACACCGAAGACGTTGCGGAAGCCGGCCGCGAAGACCGCCAGCCACAGCAGCGGACGCACCAGCGCGGAGACCAGCCGGCCGGTCTGCTGGCCGAACTTGACGACCTCGCGGGCGACGATTGCGCGCAGCGCCTGCAGCGCGTGGCGCGGACCGCCGATCGTGTATCCAGGGTCGACGGCGCCCGTGACGGTGTCGGTGCCGGGCTCGCTCATGGCCATCCCGGGGGGTCGGTCTCGATCGCCCGCGCCTGGCCGGTCGTCACGGTCGCGCCTTGCACAGCGTCTCGGGCGCATCCGCGCCGAGCGTGTCGAGCACGTTCTTCGGATGCATCACGCCGTCCACCGGTGCGCTGCCGATGACGCCGACGCCGTCGGTCAGCAGCAGCGGCTGGCGCAGCTGCCGGTCCCAGGGCCGGAACGACAGCCGCACGCCCTTGAAGCCGTCGAGCGTGAAGTCGGCGCGATTGAGAGCCGCCGCGATCTGCGCCGCGCCCGGTTGGGCCGGCTGCTCCAGCGCCGCCTGGACCACCGCCTTGCCGGCCAGGTAGGCGGCCCAGTCGGTGCCGGTCATCGGGCGCTGCGCCGCCTTCGCAAAGCGCCGCGCGAGCTGCGGTGCGCCGTAGCGTTCGAAGTGGGGCGCCCAGGCCAGAGCGACCAGGCCGGCGTCGCCCACCACCGGACGCGGCAGTGCGGTGCGATAGGGCAGGCTGCGCGCGAATTCGCCGTCGCTGTCGACCACCCAGACCACGTCGTAATCGGCATTGCCGGTCAGCAGCAGCGGATTGGCCAGCTCGCGCTCGCGCGGATCGGACGAGAGCTTGAACGGCCGTGTCGCCACCGGCTTCAGACCGTAGCGCTTGATCGCGGCCTGCGCCAGCGCGAGGCGCGTGGCGTCGTCGGGTGACGGCCCCTGCAGCAGCAGCACCCGGCTCCAGCGCCGCGCCAGCAGCGTCTGCGCCAGCGCATCGGCGCGCATGCGCTCGCCGGGCAGGGTGTGGAACAGGTCCCCCAGGCAGCCTTGCTGGCGCGGGCCTTCATCGGCGCTGCCGGCGTTGAGCAGCGGGATACGCGTGCCGGACGCGGCCCCGGCGATCCATGCCGCCGGCAGGTCGAGCACGACCGCCGCCGCGCCGGCCTTGACCAGCGCGGCGAGTTGCGCCTTGGCGTCGTCGGCACTGCGCGCCGCGCGCGTCTCGACCTTGACGGTGAGCTTGGCCGCGTCGAGTTCGAACTGACTCTCGCGCGCCGCCAGCTCGACCGCCGTGACGATCGAGCCCCCCGGGTGGCCGGGATAGGCCAGCTCGACCCGCTTCGGATCGAGCCGCGCATCGTCCTCGCGCTGCAGCACGCCGACGGTCAGGCCAGCGCCCGCGGCCTCGAGCGCGATCGACATCAGCAGCCCCGCGCTGACGAGCGCCGCACGCCGATCAGTCATCGACCAGCACCATGTACGGCACCCGACCGACCGGCACCGTCTTGAGCGCCCGGGCGGCGGCGGCATCGACCACCGTCATGTCGTCGGACAGGCCGTTCACCACGAACACGCGGCTGCCGTCGCGATTGACGGTCACGCCCCAGGCGCGCTTGCCGACCAGCACGCGCTGGGTGGTCTGGCGCGTCGCGACGTCGACATACGCCAGGTGGTTGGCGCGACCGAGGCCGACGTACATCGTCTTGCCGTCGCGCGACAGCGCGATGCCGACCGGCGTGATGTCGTCGGCGCGCATCCCCTTGACCTCGAACGGCACCGTCGCGGTCACTGTCAGGTCCTTGGTCGAGATCACGCTCGCGCTGCTGCCGAGCTCGTTGGTCACCCACAGCTCGCTCGCGTCGGCGTTGAACGCGAAGCGGCGCGGCCGCTTGCCGACCGCGATGTTCTTGACGATGGCGTAGGTCGTGGTGTCGATCACATGGACCATGTTCGCGACCTCGGAGGTCACGTACACGCGGCGGCCGTCGGGCGCGACCTTGACGCCCTCGGGCTCCTTGCCGACCGGCACGCTCTTGATCAATTTTTTGCTCGCCAGGTCGAACACGTTGAGCGCGCCGTCCTCCTCGGCCGAGACGTAGGCCAGCTTGCCGTCGGGCGAGAGGTCGAAGGCTTCCGGGTCGTCGCCGAGCGGCACCTGCGACGCGACCGTGCGGCTGGCGAGGTCGATCACGTCGGCCCGGTTCGAGTCGCCGCACGCGACCATCATCTGCGTGCCACCCGGCAGCAGCTGCAGGTGGCGCGGGCGCTTGCAGGTCTTGATGCTGCCGACCACCGCCAGCGTCTTCAGGTCGACCAGCGTGATGGCATGGTCCTTCTCGCTCGAGACGTAGGCCAGGCCGGTGTCCTTGGCCTGCGCGGCCGCTGCCATGGCCAGCCAAACCAGGGCCGTCACGAACCCTGCGGCCGGTCGGAGGGCGGGATTCGGTGTCATGCGGTGGGAGCGCCGGGAGCGCGGGTGGCGTGGATGAAAGCGGTCTCGAGGCTGTCGCCGCCGAGTGCCGCCGTGACGTCGGCCGGCGTGCCGTCGGCCAGCAGCCGGCCGCGGTGCAGCACCAGCACCCGATCGGCGCCCTCGGCCTCGGCGACCAGGTGGGTCGCCCAGAGCACCGCGGCATCGCGCTCACGGACTTCTTCGTGCACCGCCGCCAGCAGGTCGCGGCGCGACTTGGGGTCGAGGCCGACGGTGGCCTCGTCCATCAGCAGCAGCGCGGGGCGGTGCAGCAATGCGCGCGCCAGCTCGACCTTGCGCCGGGTACCGCCCGACAGCTCGCGCACGCTGCGTGCGAGGTCGTCGCGCAGGCCGAAGCGCTCGACCTCGAAGGCAATCCGGCGCGCCGCCAGCGGCCTCGGCAGGCCCTGCAGGTCGGCCTGGAACTGCAGGTTGCGGGCAACGCTCAGGTCCAGATCGAGCGCCTGCTGCTGGAAAACGACGCCGATGTGCGCCAGCGCACGCTGCGCATCGGTGCGCAGCGAAGCGCCGGCCACCTCGACATCGCCTACGTCGGCAGCGAACAGGCCGGTGAGTACCTGGAACAGGGTCGACTTGCCGGCGCCGTTGGGCCCGAGCAGTGCGCAGAAGGTGCCGCGCTCGAGATTGAACGTCAGCCCCTGCAAGGCGGTCCGCGGGCCGTAGTGTTGGGTCAGTCCGCGCACGCTCAGCATGCGCCGAGGTTAACGCAGGCGATCGCCCGGACCGGGACCATCGCAAACCCGTCGCCGCGCGCCGATGCGTGGCCGCACCAGGCGCGCCGGGGTCGGTCGTCGCACCTCAGAGTTCGATCTCGAGCCGCGCCGACCGCACGGTGAGCCCGCCGCGCACGCCGGCGGCAAAGACGATCGGCCGGGTCGCGAGCTGCGGCACCCGCGAGGCCGGCACCTCGAGCTCGAAGCCACCGACCGGCAGACTCGGCGCCAGCACCTCGCCATCGAGTCGGACCGCGATCGCGCGGCTCGGCTCGACCGGGTCGGCCGCGGCCAGCCAGTCGATCCGCAGCGCTTGCGGCAAGGCCTGCTGAAGCACCGGCGCGCCGAGCGTGTCGAGCCGGCCGGGCGACGCGCCCGGCGTCGGGTCGAACGGCCACAGGCCGGCACCGCCGCGCAGGGCCACCTCGACCCAGACCCGCTGCGGCTGCAGGTCGATGCCGGGCCAGCGCAGCAGCAGTCGCGTGGCGGCGGGCGTGTCGGTCTGGATCGTCGCGACCGCCAGCACGCGCGCCGCGGGGCGGCCGTCGGCGTCGGCCAGCAGACGCAGGCGCAGGTCGATGCGGTCGGACAGCGGTTGCCAGTCGAGCGCCGCGCCGGCAAGGGTCGCGGGTCGGTCGAGATCGAGCGGCTGCAGGGCCGCGTGGTCGGGGTCGAGCAGCGCACCCTGGCGCGCCGGCCCGGCATCGCCGCAGGCCCCTGCCTGCGCCTCGCCGGTCACGTCGCCGGCCAACCGCAGTGCCCGTGGCCGCGCCCCGGCAGGCAGCGCGAGCGGCAGCGTCGCGGTCTGCGCGCGGGTGCCGTCGAAGCGGAAGGTCTGCGGCGCGTCGAGCAGGTCGACTTCGGCGATCAGGCCGAGCGCCAGCGCCTCGAAACGCACCTCGCACGGCGCGTCGGATTCGATCTCCAGGCGCAGCCGCTCGACGCCGCCCATCGAGCGCAGCTGTTCGAGCGCAGCGGCCCAGGCGACATCGACCGCGGCCTCGGGCAGCAGCGCCGTGTCGTGTTCGCCCGGCAGCAGCGCCTGCCAGAGCAGCGTGCTTGCGTCGGCTGATTCGGCAAAGAGCGACAGCCGCGGGCTGCTCGGGCGGCCGGCGAGGGTCAGCGCGGTAACTGCGCTGCGCGGCGTGCCGAGCAGGATCTCGGCCTTGCCGGGTGCCGCGCTGCCGATCGTCGCCATGGCGGCGCGTGGCCGGGTCTCCCGCAGTGCGGCGCGCGCCTGCGCGATGACCCCCCCGGCAGCGCCGACGGCCATCTCTTGGTTCAGGCCCGCGATCGCACCGCCGACCTCGAGCACGAGCGGCGAGCCGACCCACGGCGGGTCGAGATCGACGCCGGTGCTGCCGGTCTGCGCCGCCTCGTCGGCCACCGCTTTGCCGTCGGCGCGGAACAGCGAGAGCGCATGGCGGGAGCGGCGCGCGGTGTGCGGAATGGCGGCCACCTGCGCCGGCCAGGCGAACTCGATCCTGAGCGTCGCCGAGTCGACCGGTTCGACCTTCGTGAACCAGTCGCGATCCGACAGTGGCACCTCGAAACGCGCCGGCTCGAAGCGCACCGCGAGCTGCGCCGGCGCGAGGCGCAGGCTCGCCGCAGCGGCAACGGCGGCCGGCACCGGCAGCCAGCCGATGGCGCGAAACCGCACCACACCGTCTGCGCTGACCGGTCGTTGCAGGGCGAACGTGGCGCCCGTTGTCAGACGCTGGCCAGCGATCAAATCGCGGCTCGGGTACAGCCCGAAAACGGCGTCGCTCATGGTTTTGGCGCGGGCCGGCGCGGCTTGCGCTTCTTCGCCGGCGCCGCGCGGCGGACGATCGGCGCCACGCCGACGCCGATCACCGGCGAGACCGGCACGACCGGTGAGATCACGACCCCGGGCGAGACGCCGCCGATCCCCGGCGAGACCGGGGAGATGACCACCCCGGGCCGGGTCCGGTTGAAGTCGGCGAGGTCGGTGTTGAAGCGCGAATAGTCGGTGGAAAAACGCGTCACGTCGCTGTCGATCTGGGACCTCGTGCGCTGCACCTGGAGCGCCAGCGTCTCGATCCGCGCCGCCTGGGTATCGACCTGGGCGACCAGCGCTTCGGCGCGGCCCAATCGCTCGAGGCTGAGTGCGTCGAAGGCCGAGACACTGCCGAGCAATTCCTTGCGCGTATGGCGCACCAGCGTGTAGCTGCCGAGCGCCGTCGGGCTGACCTCGCGCGCCGCGACTTCGAGCTGAGTCAGCACCGCCTCGCGCGCCGCCGGTGCGACGTTGTCGAGGTCGCTGCTCACGACCCTTGCCACTGCCGAATCGATGGTTTTCTGGCCGAGCCACTGCGCGGTGCGCCCGCTCTGGTCGGCGACGAAGCGCTGGGCCTGGCCGAGCAGATCGACCAGCACCTCGGCGCTGCCGGCACGTCCCAGCGCCTGGCCGAACTTGGCATCGAGCCCGGCGCCCTCGCGCAGCGCGTCGGCAAAGAATTCGAGCCAGGCGCCGACCCAGTTCTTCCACTCGACGGTGCGCACCGCACGCGCCACCGTATTGCCGCCGCCGCCCGCCGCCAGCGCATCGGCCTGCACCAGCACGCTGTCGACCGGCCAGGCGAAGCGCCAGGTGCCGGGGTTGATGCTGGCGAGCATCGCCTCGCGCCGATCGCGCACATGGATATCGATCGCGCGGCGCAGGTTGTAGCTGCGCTCCAGCAGGTACAGATCGGCGAGCGCGCGGAAATCGGCCTCGAGCTTGATCGGGTCGGGCGCAGTCGCGTCGAGCGCCGTGAAGGCGGTATCGAAGGCCGCCTGCTGCAGTTCCGACAGCGGCTCCGACGGCGCACGCACGAGTTCGACGTCGGCCGTGCCGTCGGCGCCGCTCAGCACCGTGATCGCCTGACCCTCGACGCGGGTGTAACCGTACATCCACACCAGCGTGCCGGCGCCGGTCTGCAACGCCACCGCGACCCCGGCGCGCGGCGTGCCGCCGGCGTCGCTGATGCGCAAGGTCAGCGCGAGCGACTGGCCGAGCCAGGCCGGCTGGGGTCGCACCTCGAGCGCGAGCGCGAGGCCGTTTTCGGTCGGCGCCGAGGCCGGCGTTCCGCCATAGAAGAGTTCGGCCCAGCGCTCCGGCGAGTAGCCGAGCGCGGCGACGCAGATTTCGGTGAAGCGCTCGGGCCCGATCAGGCGCACCGCGCGCACCTGGCCGATCGCGGTGTACGCACCGCCGAGCGCGGCCCGCGCATCGAGCAGGCGCTGGCCCAGGCGCACGCCGATATCGGGCTCGCGCGGGAACTCGATGTCGCGCGCGAGCTGCTGCGCGCTCGTCGCGCGGTTCAGGAAGTCGAGCACGGTCTGCGCCTGCAACACCGACAGGTCGCGCGGTTCGAGGTAGACGATGGGCATGCC
>JBDSZM010000180.1:0-2681 GCA_039925165.1 Burkholderiaceae bacterium | reverse complement strand
CTCGGCCTCGACGCAGGCGGCCCGCTCGCCGCCAATGTGTGCGAGCAAGACCGCGCCGATCTGGCGGCGTCGACCCAGCAGGCGATCGTCGACGTGCTGGTGCGCAAATCGCTGGCGGCGCTCGATGCGACCGGGCTCGCCCGGATCGTCGTTGCGGGCGGGGTCGGCGCCAACGCCCAGCTGCGGGCGCAGCTCGACGCAGGCTGCGCGGCACGCGGCGCGCGGGTCCACTATCCGGCGCTGGCGCTGTGCACCGACAACGGCGCCATGATCGCCTTGGCTGCCGCGATGCGCTGGCAGCGCGGGATCGCCGAGCTGCAGACCGACCTCGCCTTCGACGTGCGGCCGCGCTGGGCACTGGCCACCCCCGAGGACATCACCGCATGAGCATCTCAGCATGAGAGCAGCCATCCGCGATCTGCCGGGCTCGAAGATCCGCGAGGTCGCGAATGCCGGGCTCGGCCGCGACGACGTGCTCGCCTTCTGGTTCGGCGAGAGCGACGAAGTGACGCCGATCGAGATCCGCGAGGCGGCCAAGCGTTCGATCGATGCCGGCGAGACCTTCTACGCGCACAACCTCGGTCTGCCCGAGCTGCGCCAGGCGCTCAGCGACTACACCGGCGCGCTGCACCCGCCGGTGCCGGCCTCACGCATCGCCGTCACGTCGGCCGGTGTCAGCGGCCTGATGCTCGCGATGCAGGCGCTGGTCGGTGCGGGCGACGAGGTGGTCGCGGTGGTGCCGGTCTGGCCGAACCTGACGTCGCAGCCGCTGATCCTGGGTGCGCACGTTACCCGGGTCGCGTTGCGGCCGCAGGGTGGGGCCTGGACGCTGGATCTGCCGGCGCTGCTCGACGCCGTCACCGAGCGCACCGCGGTGCTGCTCGTCAATGCGCCGAACAACCCGACCGGCTGGACCCTGACCCGCGACGAGCAGGCCGCGATCCTGGCGCACTGCCGGCGCACCGGCACCTGGATCGTGGCCGACGAGGTCTACGAGCGCATCTACTTCGGCGCTGGCGGCTGTGCCCCGAGCTTCCTCGACCTGGCCTCGGCGGACGACCGGCTGGTGGTGGTGCACAGCTTCTCGAAGAGCTTCCTGATGACCGGCTGGCGCCTGGGCTGGCTGGTCGCGCCGCCGTCCCTGATGGACGCGATCGGCAAGCTGATCGAGTTCAACACCTCGTGTGCGCCGGTGTTCGTTCAGCGCGCCGGGCTGGCCGCGCTCGCGGCAGCGGCAACCTCAGTGGCGCCGCTGGTCGCGCGACTGAAGCACTGCCGCGACACCCTGCTGCCGCCCCTGGCGGCCCTGCCGCGGGTGCAGGTGGCGGTGCCCGTCGGCGGGCTGTATGCGTTCTTCCGGGTCGAGGGCGAGGATGACTCGCTCGCATTTGCCAAGCGCCTGGTGACCGAGCACGGGCTCGGCCTGGCCCCCGGCGTGGCCTTCGGCGACGAGGCGCAGGGCTGGCTGCGCTGGTGCTTCGCCTCGCGCGACCCGCAGCGGCTCTTGGCAGGCGTCGAGCGGCTCGACCGGGCGCTGCGTCTATAATCCCACGGTTGCACGCCTGAAAAGGCGCGCAGCAAGCACGGCGCAGGTCGGTTTCACCGGCGACCGCAAGTGACGCGGCTGATCCATTCAGCGCATCGACGGAACCGCGGCACCCCCAGACAACGGCGGGGTGGCTCGGTTCCATTCCACAGGAAACGAGAAATGTCCGCTACCAGCATCAACAAGTCCGAGATCGTCAAAGACAACGCGCGCAGCGCCAACGACACCGGTTCCCCGGAAGTCCAGGTCGCCATCCTCACCGCGCGCATCAACGACCTCACGCCCCACTTCAAGACCCACCTGAAGGACCACCACGGTCGGCGCGGTCTGCTGAAGATGGTGAACCAGCGCAAGAGCCTGCTCGCGTACCTCAAGGACCGCGACGCCGACCGCTACACCGCGCTGATCCAGAAGCTCGGCCTGCGCAAGTAAGCGGGCGACCGCGCCGGGGCGCACGCACCGCCTGTCTGGAACGCCCAGCGCAGGCCGCTGCTCATTGCCGGGTCCGGCGACACCCTGACCACACACGACCATCTACCGGAGACACCCGCATGAGCATGTTCAACAAAGTCACCAAGACCTTCCAATGGGGTCAGCACAGCGTCACGCTCGAGACCGGCGAGATTGCCCGCCAGGCCGGTGGCGCGGTCATGGTCAGCATCGAGGACACGGTGGTGCTCGCGACGGTGGTTGCCGCCAAGAACCCGAAGCCGGGCCAGGACTTCTTCCCGCTCACGGTCGACTACATCGAGAAGACTTACGCCGCCGGCAAGATCCCCGGCAGCTTCTTCAAGCGTGAAGGGCGTCCGAGCGAACTCGAGACGTTGACCTCGCGCCTGATCGACCGGCCGCTGCGCCCGCTGTTCCCCGAAGGCTTTTACAACGAAGTCCAGGTCGTCATCCACGTGCTGTCGCTGAATCCCGAGGTCTCGGCCGACATCGCCGCGCTGATCGGTTCGAGCGCAGCCCTCGCGATCTCGGGCATCCCGTTCAACGGCCCGGTCGGCGCGGCACGCGTCGGCTATATCAATGGCCAGTACGTGCTGAACCCGGGCAAGACCCAGCTGCTCGAGTCCAAGCTCGACCTGATCGTCGCCGGCACCGAAGCGGCCGTGCTGATGGTCGAGTCGGAAGC
>JBDSZM010000179.1:0-2528 GCA_039925165.1 Burkholderiaceae bacterium | reverse complement strand
TCAGCCGCTTCCTGATCCTGCACAAGGAACTCGACGCCGACGACGGCGAACTGACGCGCACCCGCAAGGTCCGGCGCGGTTTTATCGGCGAACGCTACAGCGTGCTGGTCGACGCGCTCTATGCCGGCAAGACGAGCCAGTACGTCGAGACACCGGTCAAGTTCGAGGACGGCCGCAGCGGCATGGTCGCGGCCGACCTGCAGATCGTCGACGCCAAGGTCTACCCCGCCGTGCGCAGGGCCGCCTGATGGCCGAGCGGCGCATCGGCGAGGTGATCCTCGAGGTGAAGAACATCAGCCTCGCGTTCGGCGGGGTGAAGGCGCTGACCGACATCAGCTTCGATGTGCGCGAGCACGAGGTGCGCGCCATCATCGGCCCGAACGGCGCCGGCAAGAGCTCGATGCTCAACTGCATCAACGGCGTCTACCAGCCGCAGGCCGGCACGATCTCGTTTCGCGGCCGTAGCTTCAGTCACATGAACCCGCGCCAGGTCGCCGAGATGGGCATCGCGCGCACCTTCCAGAACCTGGCGCTCTTCAAGGGCATGAGCGTGCTCGACAACCTGATGACGGGGCGCAACCTGAAGATGCGCGCCAACCTCTTCCAGCAGGCGCTGCGGCTCGGCCCGGCGCAGCGCGAGGAGACCGAGCAGCGTCAGTTCGTCGAACGCATCATCGATTTCCTAGAGATCCAGCCCTATCGCAAGACGCCGGTCGGCAAGATGCCCTACGGCCTGCAGAAGCGGGTCGACCTCGGCCGGGCGCTGGCGATGGACCCGCAGGTGCTGCTGCTCGACGAGCCGATGGCCGGCATGAACGTCGAGGAGAAGCAGGACATGTGCCGTTTCATCCTCGACGTCAACGACGAGTTCGGCACCACCATCGTGTTGATCGAGCACGACATGAGCGTGGTGATGGACATCAGCGACCGCGTCGTCGTGCTCGACTACGGCCGCAAGATCGGCGACGGCGCGCCCGACACCGTGCGCGCCGACCCCGAGGTCATCGCCGCCTATCTGGGCACGCCGCACACCCCGGCCGAGACCGCGCTGCCGCAGGCATCTGCGCCCGCCGCCGCGGCACTGGCCGAGCACTGACCCGAGCCATGGCCTTCTTCCTCGAAACCCTGTTCGGCGGCCTGATGGTGGGCATGCTCTACGCGCTGATCGCGCTCGGCTTCGTGCTGATCTACAAGGCCTCGGGCGTCTTCAACTTCGCGCAGGGCGCGATGGTGCTGTTTGCCGCGCTCGCGATGGCGCGCTTCGCCGAGTGGATTCCGCAGCGGCTGGGGTTCGACAACAAGATCCTCGCCAACGTGCTGGCCTTCGCGGTCGCCGTGCTGGTGATGATCGCGGTCGCCTGGGTGATCGAGCGTCTGGTGCTGCGCCACCTCGTCAACCAGGAGCAGATCACGCTGCTCATGGCCACGCTCGGTATCACCTACTTCCTCGACGGTTTCGGCCAGACCCTCTTCGGCTCGGACATCTACAAGATCGACGTCGGCATGCCGAAGGACCCGATCTTCGTGCTCGACGGCGTCTTTCCGGGCGGCGTGCTGATCAACAAGGAAGACCTCTACGCGGCAGCCATCGCGGCGTTGCTGGTGGTGCTGCTGGCACTGTTCTTCCAGAAGACCGCCACCGGCCGCGCGCTGCGCGCAGTCGCCGACGACCACCAGGCCGCGCAGTCGATCGGCATCCCGCTCGGCCGCATCTGGATCATCGTCTGGTCGGTCGCCGGCTTCGTGGCGCTGGTCGCCGGCGTCATTTGGGGCAGCAAGCTCGGGGTCCAGTTCTCGCTCTCGCTGGTGGCGCTCAAGGCGCTGCCGGTGGTGATCCTGGGTGGCCTGACGTCGGTGCCCGGCGCGATCGTCGGCGGGTTGCTCATCGGCGTGGGCGAGAAGCTGTCCGAGATCTACATCGGCCCCATGCTCGGCGGCGGCATCGAGATCTGGTTCGCCTACGTGCTGGCGCTTGTCTTCCTCCTCGTGCGGCCGCAAGGGCTGTTCGGCGAAAAAATCATCGATCGCGTATGACATACGTGAACGATGATTTTTCGGCGCAGGCTGACTTGGCGAATGCCAAGTCGAGCGCAGCGCGGCGTCTTTGCAAGCGCACCGACCGGATCTAGCCATGCTGTACCGAGAAAACGGCCAGTTCAAGTCGAGCTATGCGGCCGACCAGCAGATCTTCCCGATCCGCCAGGACCGGATCGCGATCGGGCTGCTGCTGGCGGTGGCCTTCGTGGTGGTGCCGCTGCTGGCGAGCGAATACCTGCTACGCGCCATCTTCGTGCCGTTCCTGATCCTGGCACTGGCCGCCCTCGGCCTCAACATCCTGGTCGGCTATTGCGGGCAGATCTCGCTCGGCACCGGCGCCTTCATGGCGGTCGGGGCCTACGCCGCCTACAACTTCCACGTCCGCATCGACGGCATGCCGCTGATCGCCGCGCTGCTGCTGGGCGGCGTGTGCGCGACCGCGATCGGCGTGCTGTTCGGCATTCCGTCGCTGCGCATCAAGGGCCTGTACC
>JBDSZM010000178.1:0-3480 GCA_039925165.1 Burkholderiaceae bacterium | reverse complement strand
ACCCGTTGGTGCGTCTTGGGGTCCACGATCTCGCCGTCGAGGCCGAAGCGGCAGGCCTGGAAGCGGTTGTAGGTGTAGACGAGGTAGTCGTCCTCGGCCGGCTCGAAGGGCCGCTGTTCGCGCAGGTAGCGGCAGATGCATTGCAAGTAGCAGGCCAGCGCGGCCGCGGTCTGCACCGTCAGCGGGGTGTCGCACACGCGCAGCTCGATGGTGCCGAATTCGGGCTTGGGCCGGATGTCCCAGTAGAAGTCCTTCATCGACTGGACCACGCCGGTGCTCGTCACCTTGTCGAAGTAGCGCCCGAAGGCGGCCCAGTCGAGCACGAACGGTGCGCGCCCCGACAGCGGAAACGCCGACACCGAGTTCAGGCGCGCCGAATCGAAGCCGGTGTCGTCGCCCTGGACGAACGGCGACGAGGCGCTGAGCGCGATGAAGTGCGGCACGTAGCGCGACAGCATGTGCAGCAGCCACAGCGCCCGGTCGCCGTCCTCGCAGCCGACGTGCACGTGCTGGCCGAACACCGTGAACTGCTTGGCCAGGTAGCCGTAGAGCTCGCTGATGTAGTGGAAGCGCTCGGTCGGAAAGATCTGCTGCTCGCGCCAGTGCTGGTACGGGTGGGTGCCGCCGCCGGCGATGCCGATCGCAAGCTTGCGGGCGCCGCGCGAGAGCTGGCCGCGCAGGTCGAGCAGCTCGGCCAGCAAGCCCTGGTGCTCGCGCTGGATCGAAGTGCCGATCTCGATCATGCTGCGCGTGATCTCGGGCTTGACGTCCCACGCCCCGGGGTGTCCGTCGAGCACCCGCAGCAGGTCCTCGGCCTGCGGCTCGAGGTCGTAGTCGTGGCTGCCGACCAGCTGCAGCTCGAGCTCGACCCCGAGCGTCAGCGGTTGCGAGGTGGTGAAGTCCTGCAGGGCCACGGTCGATCCCTCCTGGCCGCTCAGGCCGTGCTCTCGCGTGCCACGTGGCGCAGTGCCAGCGCGGTCCAGACCGGACCCGTCAGCTGCATGAAGGTCGTCGCGACCAGCAGCGCCTGCAGTCCGAACACGTCGACACCGGGCAGGTTCGACGATCCGCCGAAATTGTCGGCGGCGAGCAGCACCGCCAGACTGCTCATGGGCTGCAGCGCCAGCGTGAGCGCGCCGGCCTGGCGCCAGCCGAGACCGCTCAGGCGCGCCAGCCCGGCCACCGCCAGCGCGCTGCCGAGCAACCGCGCGACGATCAGCGCCAGCACCCACGGCAGCAGGGCGCGTGCGCCGTCGATGCTGAACAGCAGCCCGGTGCTGATGAACAGCAGCACGTTGAGCACTGCACCGGCCGAGCCCAGGTGCGGCTCGACGGTCAGGCCGTGGCGCATGCGTTCACGCGCCGTCATGCCGGCGACCAGCAAGGCGAGCAGCGGCGACAGCTTCCAGTGCGCGGCCAGCAGGCTCGCGCTGATGACCAGCGCGATCTGCAGCACCGGCATGGCTGGCGTTCCGCGCACCAGCGCGCTTAGGCGGTCGAGCAGGAAGCCGCCGACCAGGCCAAGCAGGAACGATCCGCTGATCACCCACACGAAGCTCACCAGCGCCTGCAGCCATTCGTCGCCCGGGGTGTCGAGGTCGGACGCGAGCAGCACGCCGCACAGCTTGATGCCCAGCACCGCGACCACGCTGTTGACCGCCGACATCAGCAGCACCCGCTCGGTCACCTGGCCGCGCGAGCGCGTCTCGTGGACCACCGCCAGCACGATGACCGGCGAGGTGGACAGTGCGACCACGCCGGCCAGCGCGGCCGAGCCGAGCGGGACGTCGAAGGCCATCAGCGCCGCGGTCGTGAGCCCGCCGCACAGCAGCGCCTGCAGCAGGCAGCTGAGCCCGAGCCACGGGTTGTCGAACAGCCAGCGTGGCCGGATCCGCGTCCCGAGCTCGAACAGCAGCGCGCCGATGGCCAGGTCGATCAGCGGCTTCCAGCTCGCCAGCTCGCGCGGATCGATCACCCGCAACAGCAGCGGACCGGCCAGCGCGCCCACCAGCATGTGGCCGCAGATGCGCGGCACCCGCCACGACCGGTGCAGCACCTCGGCCAGCACCACCGCGGCCAGCATCAGCAGGGCCAGGCCGAGCACCGGATTGGCGCGCAGCGCGTCGAGCGAAGCCAACGCGTCGACCGACAGCGTGGCGGGCCACGGCACGGCGGGCAGGGTGGGCACGGGACTCGTCGTGGTCATCGGGCCGCGAGTCTAGGCGAAGACCCAATAGCCCCCCAAAGCCCCCCGACGCCGTGCGAACCCGGCCGCTGGGTCGCGCGGATCAGGCGGCGCCGGCCCAGAACACGGCGAACCAGCGCTGCGGATCGGTCCAGTGGCGCGACGTCGCGAAGCCGGCTTCGCGCAGCAGCGTCGCAAAGCCCTCGAGTTCGTGCTTGTACGAGTTCTCGGTATGGATCCGCTCGCCGGCCCGGAAGGTGCGTTTGCCGCCCGGCCACGCCACGGTCAGCGCGTCGCGGGCCTGCAGGTGCATCTCGATGCGTGCCTCAACGCAGTTGTACAGCGCCACGTGCTGCCACTGGCGCGGATCGAAATCGCTGCCGATCAGACGGTTCAAGTAGCGCAACAGGTTGAGGTTGAAGGCGGCCGTGACGCCGAGCGCGTCGTCGTAGGCTGGCTCGAGGATCTCGACCGGTTTTACGAGGTCGACGCCGATCAGCAGCCCGCCATCGGTCGCCTGTTCGCGGATGCGGCGCAGGAAGGCGAGGGCTTGCGGGCGGTTGAAATTGCCGATGCTCGAGCCGGGATAGAAGAATGCCGGCAGGCCGTCGCAGGCATCCGCCGGCAGCCCGAGCGTGGTCGAGAAGTCCAGGCCGAGGCCGAGCATCGGCAGCGACGGGTGCACCCGCGACAGCGCCTGCAGCGCCTCGCGCAAGAAGTCGACCGAGATGTCGATCGCCACGTAGCGCCGCGCATCCAGCAGCGTCAGCAGCCGCGCCGCCTTGGCGCAGTTGCCGGCGCCGAGGTCGATCAGCGTGACGCCGGCACCGATCGCCTGCGCCATCGCGGCACCGTGGGCGGTGAAGATGGCGGCTTCGGTGCGCGTCGGGTAGTACTCGGGCAGCTCGGTGATGGCCTCGAACAGGCGCGAGCCGAGCGCGTCGTACAGGAACTTCGGCGACACCTCGGCGTTCGGCTGGCGCAGGCCCTGCAGCAGTTCGGCGCGCAGCTCGGCGGCGTCCTCGCGGTGGACCTGCACGAACTGCGGGGCGTGGGCCGCATCCGTCGCGGCGGAAGGGAAGGCGGAATTCACGGTGGGGGAGTCCTTCGGTCGGGCGGTCGGATCGGTGGGTCGGGGTCGGCGTGCAGGCCGTGCGCCGCGGGGCGGCGGCGGCGGCAGGCGGCGGACGGCAGGGTGCCACGGTTTTGCCTAAGATGCGCGGCCCGGCCTCGCGCGGGACATTCGCCGGGCGTGCCGCATGCCCGACGCCCCACTTTTCCGAACCGGAGCCTCG
>JBDSZM010000177.1:0-3304 GCA_039925165.1 Burkholderiaceae bacterium | reverse complement strand
ATCTGCCGCACCAGGCTCGACAAATGCGCGAAACCGCCGAGCCGGCCGTAGCGCCGCGCCGCGGTCTCGAAGTCGATCGAGGTGTAGGCGTGGGCCTGCGGCGTGCCGGGGCGCAGGCCGGTCGCCTTGAGCAGCTGCTCGCCCACCAGGTGCGGCAGGCGCCCGCGCATCGGGCCGACCCCCAGGTTCACGCTCGGCTCACGGAAGTGGACCGGGTTGAGCTGCGCGTGGCAGTCGGTGAAGTGCAGGAACGACACATTGCCGAACGGCGCGATGTCGTAGAGCCGGCGCTGCGCGGTCGCGGCGTCGGCCTGCGCCAGGCTCGCGAGCGGCAACCCGGCCGCCGAGGCGGCGCCGAGCACTTGCAGGAATTCGCGCTTGGAGATGTTCATGCGAGGACCGTGGCCGCCCGTTCGGCAGCTGGTCAGCGAGGACCGCGCCGGCGACCGGACCGACCGCTTACTGGTTGACCGGCGACTTCGGGTCGAGCAGCAGCGCCATCAGATGGCGCAACTGCTGCGTATTGAGCAGCTTGGCGTGGCCGAAGCGCGGCATGCCCGAGCAGGCGTTGTAGGCCTTTGCGTTCCAGAGCTTGCCCCAGGTGTACTCGACGATCGGCTTGGCGGCCGCGCTGTTCGGGTCGGTCACGCCGCGAATCGCGCCGTAGCGGTACAGGCTCGGGCCGATGGTGCCGTACGAGATTTCCTTCTTGTCGAGCTGATGGCAGTTGTAGCAATTGCCGCCATTGGCCGCGGCGTCGGCGCTGGGGTCGGTCCAGGTCATGCCGCGACCGTTCTGCGCCAGCTTTTCGCCCTCCTTCCAGTCGCCCAGCAGCTTGCCGTCGGCCGGCATCTGGATCGTCGCGAGGTTGGCCGCCTCGATCGCCTTGGCGCGCGCCTCGGGCAGCCCGTGGCCCTGCGCCTTGGAGCACTCGAGGTTGGAGGCGTCCTGCTGCAGGCGATCGACCCGCACGATGCCCTGGTCGCGGAACGATGCGGTCATCATGGCCGCGGTCATGGCGTCGTAGTCGGGACCGGCCGCGGCGGGCCGCGCGGCGGATCCGACCGAGGTGCAGCCGGCGATGCCGCAGACGGCGAGCACGGCGACGCCGGCCCGGACGAGGGACTTGATCATGCGCAGGCTCCGGATCAACGCTTGAGGGCGGGTGCGACCGAGGTCGCACCGCTGGCATTCACGCCCATGTAGACCCCGAGCGCGACGGTCACGTCGGACGCGTAGCCGGGGTAGGGAAACCGCTGCTGGCGGAAGCAGTCGTTGAGGCGGCGCTGCATGCCCCAGAGATCGCCGCTGCTCACGCGGTAGGCCGGCCAGGCCGCGAAGCCGACGCCGTCGCCGGGGTTCTTCGTCAGGTCCGGCAGGTCCTGCAGGCGGATCCGCTTGCCCGGTTCGCCGTGGCAGGACGCGCAGGCGAAATCGTGCGAGCCGGCGCGGTAGAAGAAGGCGCGTCGGCCCAGTTCGAGCATCTTTTTCTCTTCGGGGTGCGACTGCGGCAGGTCGAACCTGAGCCCGCGCGACTCGGCCGAGATCCATGCCACCAGGCCTTCGAGGTTGGCCTGCTCGCCGCGGCCGAACGGCGTCTTCGCGATCGCGGCGGCGTCGAAGCCCTGCAGTGTCTGCATGCAGGTCAGCAGGCGCGACTCGAGGTCCTGCACCTTGCCGGTATCGGCGAAGTAGCGCGGCAGCGTGACGAACGCGCCCTTGACGCGGCCCGGGCCAACGCCGAGGTCGCAGCGCTCGAGGCTCGCATTCTTGGGCCCGCGGGCCTGCTTCCACAGGGCCTCGCCCTTGGCCTCGAAGAGTTCGGCCGGGTTGCCGTCCTCGAGCATGCGACGGTACTCCGCGATGCCTTCGGCGGTCGACTTCGGCTGCGCCGGGGCGAGCAGGGAAACGCTGGCCAGCAGGCAGGCGGTGATCAGTGACTTCATCGGATGGCGTCCAGGTAGTCGCAAGGGGTTTACGGCGCGGCTCGTCAGCTCACGACGGCTTCGTCGCTGCGCTTGTCGCCCTTGTTGTCGACCCAGGTCACGCCGATCTTGTCGCCGGCCTTCGCGCCCTTGACGTTGAACTGCAGGAACGGGTTCTTGGAGACGCTCGGTCCCCACTGCGCGGTCAGCACGGTCTTGCCGTTGAGCTGGGCCGTGACCTCGCGGATGAACCACGCCGGGATGACCTTGCCGGCCGCGTCCTTGCGCTGCCCGGTCTCCATCTCATGACTCATCAGCACGCGCACGGTCGCCTTGTCGCCGGCGGCTTGGGCGCGGATGCGCATCGGATCTGCCATGGTGTTGCTCCTCTGTATGAATTCGGATCAGCCGCCGCAGCCGCCGAGGGTGACCTTGACTTCCTTCTGCGCGAACAGCAGCTTGCCGTCGCCCATCATCGCGACGGCGTAGACGTTCGAGGTCTGGCCCATCTTGACGCGGGTCGAGAAGTTGGCCTCGACCGCATCGGTTACGTCGAACACCGCCGACAGCACGGCCGGGTTTTTCTCGACCAGGATGAGCATGCGCTTGACGCCCGGCAGCGCAGTGGCAGCGGCGATCGGCACCACCGCGCCGTTCTCGGCGATGTCGGGGCCGGTCAGCGTCACCTCCTTGCTCTCGACGGGGGCCGAGGCGCCGAGTGCCTTGACGACCTCGGCCATCGTCTTCGCATCGAAGGCGGCGGCGTTGTAGTCGACCGCCTGGGCGCGCGCCAGGCCGGGCAGCAGCCCGCTGGCTGCGAGCAGGGCGGCCACGGTGGCCGAGCGGGACAACATCTCGCGGCGGGTGTGCATGGGGTTCTCCTTCATACGAACGATCCTAATGAACTATCGGGGGCACGGTCACCGGGGCGTTCCCTGCCACGGGCGGTGGTCATGGCTGGCCGCCGCCGGCCAGCCACGCCGCGAGGGCCTGCGTATCCGGGTCGGGCAGCGTCTGCGGCGGCATGGTCGCGGCACCCCAGACGCCGCTGCTGCCGGCCTTCAATTTGCCGGTCAGATAGGCTATCGCGTCTGGCCGACCTTCGTATTTCAGGGCGATCTGCCGGAACCCCGGGCCGACCACCGCCACCGCGGCGCCGTGGCACACGGTGCAGCCGTGCTGGCGCGCCAAGGCCGGGCCGGCCGCGACGGCTGCACCCGCTGCGGAGGCCGGCGCGGCTGCCGGGGCGGGCGTGGACGCCAGCACCTGTCCCGTGGCCTCGGCAAACCCGGCGTGGATGCGCGGCGACTGGCTGTGGGCGATCGGGTTGCCGATGACGGCGTATTGGTCCATTCACATCGCGAGCTTGCGCTGCGCGG
>JBDSZM010000176.1:0-8049 GCA_039925165.1 Burkholderiaceae bacterium | reverse complement strand
TACACGCCTCACGTCGATACCGGCGACTTCATCGTCATCGTCAACGCCGAGAAGATCCGCGTCACCGGCAACAAGGCCAACGACAAGGTCTATTACCGGCACTCGGGCTTCCCCGGCGGCATCTACGGCACCAAATTCAAGGACATGCAGGCCAAGCATCCCGGGCGCGCCATCGAGAAGGCCGTCAAGGGCATGCTGCCCAAGGGCCCGCTCGGCTACGCCATGGTCAAGAAGCTGAAGGTCTACGCCGGTGCCACGCACCCGCACACCGCCCAGCAGCCCAAAGTGCTCGAACTCTAAGGAGCGGTGATGATCGGAAATTGGAACTACGGCACCGGCCGCCGCAAATCATCGGTGGCGCGCGTGTTCATGAAGAAAGGCACCGGCCAGATCCTCGTCAACGGCAAGGCCGTCGACGAGTATTTCGGCCGCCAGACCTCGATCATGGTCGTGCGCCAGCCGCTGGTGCTCACGTCCAACGACGCGGCCTTCGATGTCAAGGTCAACGTGCACGGCGGTGGCGAGTCCGGCCAGGCCGGCGCGGTGCGGCACGGCATCACGCGCGCGCTGATCGACTACGACGAGACGCTGAAGCCGGCCCTTAAGCACGCCGGGTTCGTGACCCGCGATGCGCGCGAGGTCGAGCGCAAGAAGGTCGGCCTGCACGGCGCACGCCGTCGCAAGCAGTTCAGCAAGCGCTGATCGACTCGCATCTCCGGCAGCGCAGCGCAGGGCTGGCAAAGCCACCTGCGGGTGGCTTTTTCGCATCCGCGGATCGGGCAAGACCGGACTGGCGGGCCGGATTGAGCGAAACGTCGATAATCGGCAGTCATGAGCCTATGGCTCGAGGAGTCAAGACATGAGCGCAGTCATCGAATCCAGCCTCACCGCCGACGCGTCGGACATTCCGCCGCCGCCGCTCGTCTTCACCGACAGCGCCGCCAACAAGGTCAAGGATCTGGTGGAGGAAGAGGGCAACCCCGAACTGAAGTTGCGCGTCTTCGTGCAAGGCGGCGGCTGCTCCGGTTTCCAGTATGGCTTCACCTTCGACGAGATCGTCAACGACGACGATACGCAGATGAACAAGAACGGCGTGACGCTGCTCATCGACGCGATGAGCCTGCAATACCTGGCCGGTGCCGAGATCGACTACAAGGACGATCTTCAGGGTGCCCAGTTCGTGATCAAGAATCCGAACGCGACCACGACGTGTGGCTGCGGGTCGAGCTTCTCGTCCTGACATTGCGGACGCACTGCCGACGAGTCGAGCCGCCTGCGGGCGGCTTTTTCACGCCATCTTTCGCGTTTCGCTGACTCAGCCCGCCGGGTACAGCGCACCGAGCAGGCGCGGGCCCCTCGCACCGGTCACCGCCGGCAGGTTGCCCGGGCGGCGTTCGACGAAGGCCCGGGCGAGCCATGCGAACGCGCAGGCCTCGACCTGCTGCACCGGCAGCCCGCGCGCGTCGGTGCCCATGACCTTGCGACCGGGCAGTGCGGTGCCGAGCCGGCGCATCAGATCGGCATTGAGCGCACCGCCGCCGCACACCAGCAATTCGGTTGCCTCGGGCGTATGCGCTGCGACGTCGCGCGCGCAGACCCATGCGGTCAAGGCGCTCAACGTGGCCTGCACGTCTTCGGGTCGCAGCGTCGTCGCGGCGGCGGCAGCGAGGCGAGCGTCGAGCCAGTCGGCGTGGAACAGGTCGCGCCCGGTGCTCTTGGGTGCACTCAGGGCGAAGTAGGGTTCGCTGCACAGGGCGGCCAGCAGCCGCTCGTTCACCTGCCCGGTGGCGGCCCACACGCCGGCGGCGTCGTAGGGCTGGCCGGTCTGCCGCAGGCACCACAGGTCGAGCAGGACGTTGCCGGGTCCGCAGTCGAAGCCGGTCACCGTTCCGTCCGCGTGCAAGGCGCTCAGATTCGACATGCCACCGAGGTTCAGCACCGCGCAGGCCGCGCCCGGGCGCCCGAATACGGCCCGATGGAAGGCCGGCACCAGCGGTGCGCCGATGCCGCCCGCGGCGACGTCACGGCTGCGGAAATCCGCGACCACGTCGATGCCGGTCAATTCGGCCAGCAGTGCCGGGGCATTGAGTTGCAAGGTATAGCCGACGGCGTCGAACTCCCGCGGACGATGCCGTACGGTCTGGCCGTGCGCCCCGATGGCCGCGATCCGGTCGGCGGGAATGTGCGCAGACACGAGCAGGTCGGCGACGACTTCGGCGCTGAGCCGGGCCAGCGCATTCGCGGCGAGCGCGGCGCGGTGCAGTTCGTCATGACCGCCGGGGCGATTCAGTTCCAGCAGTTCGCGCGCCCGTTCGGCGCCGAAGGCACGAGAGCGATGCGCGAGCACCGACAGCGTTCCTGAGCGATCGAGCGGTCCGAAGTCGGTCAGCACACCGTCGATGCCGTCGAGCGAGGTGCCCGACATCAGGCCGATATAGAGCGACTCCATGTCGCCGCCAGCCGGGCGCTACTCGGCGTAGCCGGGGCGGTGCTGAACGGTGGCTGCCATCTCGAGTTGACTGCGCAGGCTGCCGGCGAGGCTGCGGAAATGCGCCAGCGAGGCGCCGCTGAGTGGCTGCGCGTCGGACGCCTTGGCCAGGCTCATCGGATCTTGGTGCGCGCCGCGGACCTTGACCTCGAAGTGCAGGTGCGGCCCGGTCGCCCAGCCAGTGGCGCCGACATCGCCGATGTGCGCGCCGATCTCGACCTGCTGGCCCTTTTGCACGCTGATCCGGCTCAGGTGGGCATAGACGGTCGCGCGCTCGGCACCGTGCTGCAACTGCACCACGTTGCCGTAGCCGTTTTGCCAGCCCGCGAACTCGACCGTGCCCTCGCCGACCGCGCGCACCGGCGTGCCGCTCGGCGCCGCGTAGTCGATGCCGTTGTGCTGGCGCCATTGGTTCATGATCGGATGCATGCGCATCGCGAACCCTGAACTCATGCGCGAGAACTCCACCGGGCTGGCCAGGAACTGGCGTTGCTTGCTGGCGCCGGTGAGGTCGTAATAGCGCCCCTTTCCGGCCACGTCCTTGAACCAAACGGCCGATTGGCGCCGGCCGTCGTTGATGAACTCGGCGCCCATCACGCGTCCCGACGCGGGATTCCAGGTGATTGCCTCGCCGTCGGCGGTGAGCGCTTCGTAGACGACCGTGAAGCTGTCGCCGCGGTGCAGGTCGCGCCGGAAATCGATATCACCCGAGAAGATCTCGGCCAGCTGGCTGGCAACACCGTCGGGGATGCCCGCCGTGTCGGTCGCGGCGAAGAACGACGATGCGATTTCGCCGCTGCCCATACGAACCTGCGCCGCCATCGGCGCTGTCTCGAGCGTGGCCTTGAGGCGCTGCCCGACGCGGTCGATGCGCAACCGCGTGAAATGGGTGTTGATGCGCGAGGCATCGGTCGCCGCGTAGCGTGCGACCAGCCCGATCAGGCGTCCGTCGTCGTCGACCTGCGTCTGCACCATCTTGCTGGCGCGGCCCTCGAGCAGGCGCCGCGCAATCGGGTCGCTGCGCAGGAACGCGGCAGCCGCGGGATCGCGCACGTTGAGTCGCGCGAGCAGGCTGTCGGCGGTATCGCTGGAGCGGGTCAGGTCGTTGCGAACCAGCTGCAGCGCATGGTCGGCCAGTGCCTCGAGCTGCGCGGTCATGTCGCTCGGCGTCACCAGTTCGGTCACGACACGTTGCGGCAGGTCGTCAGCGTCGGCGGTCATAGGCGCCAGGCCGAAGGCGGTGGCGGCGAAGCCACCCAGCGCCACCACGACCGAGGCGATGACGCCTTGGCGGTGTGCCGCGAGGAAGTGGCCCGTGCGCTCGGCGAGGCCCGCCAAGGCGTTATCGATGGAGGTCGGAGATGTCAACGGTTTCGGAGCGCGGGCGCTCGGTAACTCTGCGGGCGCAGCAAGTCTGCTGCGTGCGATGTTGGATCGGTTCCGGGCGTCGCCCTCGGGTCGTTTGCGCCAGGACCGTCCACTAGAATCGAGCCGGCCTGAAACAGGCTTGCCGGGCGATGGTTCGCTCGGCCGCCGCGCAGTATAGCGAGGCGGCTCGCTGCCGATTCTCCGTAGTAGCCCCAGACTTTTCCCATGTTTCCAACTGATACGACTGCGCCGCTGACGCCCCCGTTTCCGGTCAGCGACGCGGTGATGACCGCGATGCGCACGTCGCTGGCGCATTGCGACGAACTGCTGCCGCTGGCCGACTGGTGGCGCAAGCTGGCGCGATCGGAAGCAGCAGGTGTGCCATTGCGCATCAAGCTCGGCCTCGATCCGACCGCGCCCGACATCCACATCGGCCATACGGTGGTGCTGAACAAGATGCGCGCGCTGCAGGATCTCGGGCACACCGTCATCTTCCTGATCGGCGATTTCACCTCCATGATCGGCGACCCCTCGGGCCGCAACACCACGCGTCCCGCGCTGACCCGGGAGCAGGTCGACGCCAACGCCCAGACCTACTATCGGCAGGCCAGCCTAGTTCTGGACCCCGCGCGCACCGAGATTCGCTACAACTCGGAGTGGAGCGATCCGCTCGGCGCACGCGGCATGATCCAGCTCGCCGCCAAGTACACCCTGGCGCGCATGCTCGAGCGCGAGGACTTCACGCAGCGCTTCAAGACCGGGGTGCCGATCAGCGTGCACGAGCTCCTGTACCCGCTGATGCAGGGTTACGACTCGGTGGCGCTGCGCAGCGATCTCGAACTCGGCGGCACCGACCAGAAGTTCAACCTGCTGGTCGGACGTGCCCTGCAGACCGAGTATGGCCAGGAGCCGCAGTGCATCCTGACCATGCCGCTGCTCGAGGGTCTGGACGGCGTCGAGAAGATGTCGAAGAGCAAGGGCAACACCATCGCCATCACCGATCCGCCCAACGCCATGTACGCCAAGCTGCTGTCGGTCAGCGACACCCTGATGTGGCGCTACTTCGAGCTCCTGAGCCGCATGCCCGCGCAAGAGCGCAGTGCGCTGCGTGCCGAGGTGCAGGCCGGACGCAATCCGAAGGAGGCCAAGGTGCTGCTCGCGCGCGAGCTGACCGCGCGCTTTCACAGCGCGGCCGAGGCCGACGCAGCCGAGGCCGATTTCGCGTTGCGCGCGCGCGGCGGCATCCCCGACCGGCTCGACGAGGTCGCGCTCGACGGCGCGCCGCTCGGCATCGGTGCGGTTCTGAAGCGTGCCCACCTCACGGCGTCGACCAGCGAGGCGATGCGGCTCATCGACGGCGGCGGCGTGCGGGTCGATGGCGGCGCGATCAGCGACAAGGCCCTGAAGCTCGCCGCGGGCACCTACGTGGTGCAGGTCGGTAAGCGCAAATTTGCCCGGGTGACGCTGGCATGAACCGGTTGCGGCGACGCACCCTGCCATTGATCCTGGTCGGCCTCGCCGCGTGGCGGGGCGCCGCACTGGCGGCGCCGGCCGAAGCCGAGGCCCGCAAGATCGAAGACCTGATCCGCTACATCGAGTCGCGCCAGGACATCCGCTTCGTGCGCAACGGCTCCGCGTACACCGCCGCGCAAGCCGGCCGCTTCCTGCGCGGCAAGCTGCGCGCGATGGGCGACGACGTGTCGACCGCACGTCAGTTCATCGATCAGATTGCAAGCAAATCGAGCACCAGCGGCAAGCCCTACACCGTCACCGACGCCGACGGGCACAGCCTGCCGTCGGCGCAGTTCCTGGGCGACGAACTCGCACGCATCGAGCGCAAACCTTGAGTCGTGCGATGCAGGTCGCGACGCTGCTCAAGCTGTCCGTGGCGGCCGCGCTGGTGACGATGGCGCTGAAGACGCTGGCGTGGTGGATCACCGGCTCGGTCGGCCTGTTGTCGGATGCGATGGAGTCGCTCGTCAACCTGGCCTCCGCCCTCTTCGCGATGGCCATGGTCGCCATCGCCAGGCGGCCCGCCGATGCCGATCACCCTTTCGGGCACGCCAAGGCCGAATACTTCTCGAGTGCCTTCGAAGGCCTGCTGATCGCCGTCGCCGCGGGCGCCATCGTGTGGACCGCGGTGCCGCGTTTCGCGGCACCGCAACCGCTCGAGTCGATCGGCTGGGGGCTGCTGTTGTCGGTCGGCAGCTCGGCCATCAACGGGGTGCTGGCCTGGCACATGCTGCGCGCCTCGCGCGAGCACCGCTCGATCGCGCTCGAGGCCGATGGCCGACACCTTTACACCGATGTCTGGACCTCGGCCGGCGTGGTCGTCGGCCTCGGCCTCGTCACGCTCACGGGCTGGCTCTGGCTCGATCCGACGATCGCCATCCTGGTCGCGCTGAACATCCTGCGCGAGTCCGCGACGCTGGTGTGGCGCTCGATCCAGGGACTGATGGACAGTGCGCTCGAGCCCGAGGTCTGCGCGCAGATCGAACGCACCCTGGCGCAGTTCCATCACGCCGCGATCCGCTTCGACCACCTCGTGACGCGGCGCGCCGGGCAGCGCCGCTTCGTCGACCTGCACATGCACATGCCGTCGGCGTGGACGCTCGGTCGCGCCGCGGCGCTGCGCACCAGCGTCGAGCAGGCCTTGATGAGCGAGGTGCCCGGGCTGCGGGCGTCGATCCAGTTGCTGCCGATGGATGTCGAGGCCCACTTCGGCGATACCCACGATCCGCTTTAAGCGGCGTCGGTCCGCGACCAAGAAGGTCGGGTCGGGACGCCGCGGTGGGTCGCGGCGTCTGCGGACGATCAGTCGGCGTACTGGCCGGCCGCCTTGATGACCGGACCCCACTTGGCGATCTCTGCCTCGACGAACTTCTTGTGTTCGGCGCCGCCCAGCCGCGCATCGGTCATGATCACCGCGCCGAGTTTCTCTTCGTTCTTGACGAACTCCGGATCCTTCAGCGCCGCGCGCACCACGGTATTGATCTTGTCGAGCACCGCCTTGGGCGTGCCCTTGGGTGCGTACAGGCCGTGCCAGATCGACACGTTGAAGCCCTTCAGGCCGACCTCGTCCATGGTCGGCAGGTTCTTCAGCGCCGGCGTGGTCAGCCGCTTGCTCGACGTGACGGCGAATGCCTTGACCTTGCCGGCCTCGATCTGGCCGGTGGTGTTGGTGGTCTGGTCGCACATCAGGTCGACCTGGCCGCCGAGCAGGTCGTTCATGGCCGGCGCCGTGCCCTTGTACGGCACGGTCGTCATGTCGATCTTGGTCGTGCTCTGGAACAACAGTCCGCACAGGTGCGAGGCCGCGCCCAGGCCGGCGTTGGCGAGGTTGATCTTGCCCTTGTTGGCGTCGAGCCACTTGGTCAGCTCGGCGTAGTTGTTCGCCGGCAGGGTGGCGCGACCGATCAGCGTCATCGGCACCTCGTTGACCATGCCGAGGTACTCGAAGTCGTCCAGCGTCTTGTAGGGCATGCTGCGGTACAGCGCCGGCGACGTCGCCATGCCGATGTGGTGCAGCAGCAGCGTATAGCCGTCCGGCGCGGCCTTGGCGACCTTGTTGGCGCCCAACGTGCCGCCGGCCCCGCCGACGTTGTCGATCAGGACCGGCTGGCCGCCCATCGACTTGCGCATCGCCTCGCCGAGGTCGCGCGCGACCTTGTCCGTCGGGCCGCCGGCGGTGAAGGGGACGACGATCGTGACGGGCTTGTCGGGGTACTCGGCCCAGGCCGTCGAGGCGGCGAGTGCGCACAGGGAAGCGAGCAGTATTTGTTTCATGAAGTCTCCTGGTGTAGATCGGTGGGGTATTGCGAGATTTGCCCGGCGCCGGGCCGCGTCCTAGCGGCCCCGGCCGTGACGGATCGAGCCGGCCCGGCCTATAACGGCGCAGCGCGAGGTCTCGTGGACGGCCGGCCGCCGATTAGCATTCTCGCCATGAAACCGATCTTCGGCTGGACCCTCGTTGTTGTCGCGCTCGTGCTCGGCTGGCGTCTGCATGGCGTGGTCGGCCTGGCGCTGGCGCTGTCGGTCGTCGTCTTCTGGCTGCTGCTGCAGTACAGCCAGGCACTGCGCGCCATGCGCCGTGCCTCGGACGCGCCGATCGGCCACGTCGACAGCGCCGTCATGCTGAATGCCAGGCTGCGGCGCGGCCTCACGATGCTGCAGCTGATCGGCCTGACCCGCAG
>JBDSZM010000175.1:0-3537 GCA_039925165.1 Burkholderiaceae bacterium | reverse complement strand
TCGCGGCGTAGTCGATCACGCCGTGCTGCATGTCGATGGTCAGCGAGTCCCAGCCCTGGTGGGCCATGGTCTCGGCCGAGAAGCTGTTGCCGATGGCGAGCCAGCCGTTGACGACGGCCTGGTCGGCTTTCCAGAGGGTACGAAGGCGGTTTTCACGCATGGCGGTTCTCCCGGGGCAGGTCGATGAAGTCGGTGTGGAGAGGCGGTGTCATTCGATCTTGACGCCGCTTTGCTTGACCACCGTCGCCCACTTGGCGCGCTCGCGGTCGAAGAAGGTCGTGAACTCGGTCGGCGACATGGTGTAGACCTCGGCGCCCTGCGCCGACAGGCGCGAACGCACGTCGGGCGAGCGGATGATGCGGGTCAGCTCGGCGTTGAGCCGCGCCAGCACCGCCGGCGGCGTACCGGCCGGCACCAGCAGGCCCTGCCAGGTGCCCGACTCGAATCCCTTGATGCCCTGCTCGGCGATCGTCGGTACGTCGGGCAGCAGCGGCACCCGCGTCGCGCGCGACACGCCGATCACCTTCAGCTTGCCGCTCTGCACGAACGGCAGCGTCGCAAGCATGCCGTTCATCAGCACCTGGGTCTGGCCGCCGATGGTGTCCTGCACCGCCTGCGAGCCGCCCTTGTACGGGATGTACTCCCACTTGGCGCCGCTCGCGCGCTCGATCGCGACACCGGCCATGTGCGGCGCGCTGCCGATCGCGGTGACCGCGAAGTTGAGCTTGCTCTTGTTCGACAGCGCGACCAGTTCCTTCAGGTTGTTGGCCGGCACCGACGGATGCACCACCAGCAGGTGTGGCGAATAGGCGAGCATCGAGACGCCGCGCAGGTCCTTGGCCGGGTCGAACGGCAGCTTGTCGTACACCGAGGCGGTGATGGCGAGCGCGCCGACGTCGCACAGCAGCAGCGTGTAGCCGTCGGGCGGCGACTTGGCGACCAGGTCGGTGCCCGTATTGCCGTTGGCTCCGGGCTTGTTCTCGACCACCACGGTCTGCTTGAGCGCCTCGCCGAGCGGGCCGCTGATGGCGCGGGCGATGATGTCCGACGAGCCGCCCGGCGTGTAGGGCACGACGATGCGGATCGGCTTGCCGGGCCAGTCGCCCGCCTGCGCGTGCACGCCCGGCACGGCGGCGAGCAAGGTCGAGAAAGCCAGGCGGCGACGGGTGATGGTGAGGCTCATGGTCATGGTTCCGGTGGGGGGTGGGGCACGGACAGCGCGGTCAATCAACCGTGATCTTGCGATCCACGATGATCTGCGCATAGCGCTTGCGGTCGTTCGCGATCATCTGGACGAACTGCGCCGGCGTGGTGGGGTGTGGCAGGGCGCCGAGCTCGATCAGCTTGGCCTTGACGTCGTCCGCATTGACGACCTCGCGCACGTCGGCGGCGATCTTGTCGACGATCTCCTTGGGCGTGCCGGCCGGCGCGAGCAGGCCGATCCACGAGATCGAGTTGAAGCCGGGCAGCGCCGATTCGGCCAGCGTCGGCACATCGGGCAGCGCCGGCACGCGCAGCGCGCTCGTCACGGCCAGTGCGCGCAGCTTGCCGGCCTTGATGTGTCCGCTGGCCTCGAGCACGGTCATGAACGACAGGTCGACATGGCCGGCCAGCAGGTCGGCCACCGCCGGGCCGCCGCCGCGGTAGGGCACGTGCAGGATGTAGCTGCCAGTCGCCTGCTTGAACATCTCGGCCGCCAGGTGCGGTGCCCCGCCGGCACCCGAGCTGCTGTAGGTGAGCTTGCCCGGACGCGCCCGCGCCAGCGCGATCAGCTCGCGCGGCGTGGTCGCCGGCAGCGCCGGGTTGACCGTCATCGCCAGCGGCAGCTCGGCCACCAACGAGATCGGCACAAAGGCCGTGTCGGGGTCGTAGGGCAGCTTCTTGTAGAGCGCCGGGTTGATCGCCTGGGTGCCGATATTGCCCATCAGGATCGTGTAGCCGTCGGGCCGGGCCTTGGCGACCAGGTCGGCGCCGATCTGCCCGGCCGCGCCGCCCTTGTTCTCGACCAGCACCGTCTGGCCCCAGCGCGCGCCGAGCTTCTGCGCCACGATGCGCGCCCCGGTGTCGGTGCCGCCGCCGGGCGGGACCGGCACCACCATGGTCACGGGGCGGGTCGGGTACGCGGGCTGCGCAGCGACGGCAAAGGCGAGTCCCAAGCCGAGCACAATGCCGGCCGACGCACGTGTGAGGTTGTACGACGTCATATCAATCCGTTCGGTGAAATTCAACGCGCCGCGGCGTGCAGGTCGGCACGCCGGCGACGCTCCCGGCTGTTTGCCAGGTGGGTCCGCATCGCTGCCCGCGCGGCCTCGGCGTCGCCGCTGGCGATCGCGTCGTAGATGCTCTCGTGCTCGCCGTTGACGCGGCGCAGGTAGTCGAGCCGGGCGTCCTCGGCCAGCCGCACCGGCTCGAGCCGGGCGCGCGGAATGATCTTGCTGCCGAGCGAGGCCATCAGGTCCGCGAAGTGGGTGTTCTGGGTCGAGCGCGCGATGTCGAGGTGGAACTGAAAGTCGGGCCCAACCGCATCGCGGCCTTCGGCCAGCGCCTGCGTGAAGGCGCCGAGCGAGGCCCGCATGTCCGACAGGTTGCCCTCCGTGCGACGTGCCGCAGCCAGCGCCGCCGCCTCGGTCTCGATGCCGATGCGCAGCTCGAGCACAGCGACCACATCGCGCAGGGTCGCGAATTGCTCGGGCGCGATGCGGAACGGCGCGGCGTCGCCGAGGCCGACCACGAAGGTGCCCACGCCGTGCCGCGTCGCGACCAGCCCGGACGCCTGCAGCTTGGAGATCGCCTCCCGCACGACGGTCCGGCTGACCCCGAACTCCGCCATGATCTCGGCTTCGGTCGGCAGCTTGGCGCCGGCCGCCAGCCGGCCGTCGCGGACCCGGTCGCCGAGGTCGTCGACCAGCGCCAGCGCGAGCGAGCGGGGTCGGGGTCGGGTGGGCGGTGCGGTGGTCATCGGCGGGAAATCCCTGAGGCGGCGAGTCTTGACATCGCGAGGCTGGTGACGGACATTGTTGTACGACAACCGATCTCTTCAGTCTACCGCGTTTACACCACCATGCCCGTCACCCCACCCCAACTGCGCTTTGCCCGGCTCCTGCTCACCGGCGCCGCCGGTGCGCTCGGACGCGAACTGCGGCGCCGCCTCGCACCCCACTGCGATCGGCTGCGGCTGTCGGACGTGGCCGACCTGGGCGCGGCACAGGCGCACGAGGAAGTGATGCAGGCCGCGCTGCAGGACGGCCCCGCGGTCGACGCGCTGCTCGACGGCGTGAGCGCCGTGGTGCACCTCGGCGGGGTCTCGGTCGAAGGCCCGTTCGAGCCGATCCTGCAGGCCAACATCATCGGTGTCTACAACCTGTACGAGGCGGCACGCCGACACAAGGTGCCGCGCATCGTGTTCGCGAGTTCGAACCACGTGACCGGCTTCTACCGCCAGGACGAGGTGATCGACGCCACCGCGCCGGCGCGCCCTGACGGCTACTACGGCGTGTCCAAAGCCTACGGCGAGAACCTGGCGCGCTTCTACTTCGA
>JBDSZM010000174.1:0-8986 GCA_039925165.1 Burkholderiaceae bacterium | reverse complement strand
TTGCACCGGCCGCTTCCGCCTACGGATTCCACTGTGTCCTGCCGAAGCAGGATTTCGCGCAGACCGTTGCCAAGGTGACCGAGGCCCTGAAGACCGAGGGCTTCGGGATCCTGACCGAAATCGACGTTCAGGCGACCATGAAGGCCAAGCTTGGCATCGAGGGGCGGCCCTATCGAATCCTCGGCGCCTGCAATCCACCGCTGGCCCATCGCGCATTGACCGCGGAGCCTGATATCGGCTTGTTGCTGCCATGCAATGTCGTCGTTCGCGAGGAAGAAGACGGCCAGCTTGTCGTCGCCTTCATGGACCCGGTGGCGGTGCTGCAGATGACCCCCAACCCCGAGGTGGCGCGCGTTGCGCATGAGGTCCGCGAGCGGCTGGACCGAGTGAAGGCCGCGTTGGTCAACGGCGCCACGCCATTGACTCAGCACTGAAGGAGATGCACATGTTCTACGACGGTGGTTACTCCATGGGTGGCATGCACGGCTTGTGGTGGTTCTTCTGGGTCGCGTTGATCGGCGTGCTCGTGTTCTACGGTTGGGGCAGCCCGAGCGCGAAACGCCAACGCCCACGCGAGTCGCCGATCGACGTGTTGCGGCGGCGCCTGGCCAGCGGTGAGATTACGCCGGAGCAATACGAGCAACGAAAAGCGCTGCTCGACCGTGATGCCAAGGTCCCGACCTGACAGCGGCATTGGGGACTAAGAGAGCTGTTCGATGGACCTGCCCACACGCCACCACCGAACTGAGCACTCACGCCACGAAGCCGTGTTCGCTCGCCAGGTACTCGCGAGCCAGCTCGAGGTATCAGCCCGGCTGCACCCCCGTCACGCAGCCGGCGCCACAAGCGCTTGACCTGCCTGACTGACAAACCCATTTGATGCGCGGCCTGTGCCTGGCTCAGCTTGCCGTCCTGAACCCCCCGCAGCACCGCCAAGCGCTGCGCCTCTCGTTGACTCATCAATCCCAGTCCTTGCCCCATCCACATCGCTCCCGCTGCACCGCGCAGGGGACACTTCTACTTGGGGCAAAGGGGACACTACTGATTGGGGCTCACGGGCCTGGATTTCGATCACTCGCGACTCGCTCGAGCAATGCGACCGCAACCGGCTGGATTTCTACAGGACGACTCCGTCGTGGTGTCGCAACTACGTCAACGGCGCGCCGGCGGCGCCACCGCGCCTTGCCGCGACGGTGGTGATCGAAGCCGCTCGCAAGGCGAGCGGTAAGGCGTGATTGCGCCGGCTCGCCACGGCAGCTCCACACCGACTTCGGGGTCGCACGTTGGCACCAAGCCGGGGCCGCGCGTTGTGTTTGGATCTGCACAGGCTGGGGTAAAATCGTGCAGGTTTTGATCACCTTTGGAATTCGAATCGGCCGCAAACCCGCGCCAGTGCTCGCGCGACCCCCGGCCTGTCGCGCCGGGGGTCGCGGGTTCGAGTCCCGTCCACCGCCAACCACACAGACGAAAACGGGGCCCGGTGCCCCGTTTTTCTTGCGCCCATCACGACCGTGGTCACTTCGAGTCATTGCGCTGAGTTGTCCTCACCCGTCCAGCTGCGACAGCGCGCGCATGACGTCGACCGCGCCACGGTCTGTTTCGATGCCTGAGCCGGCGCTGATGTCGACGCCCCGCAGCCCTGGCTCGGATGACGGCGACGCCGGTGTCGCGACGCTGGTGCTCGACGACCTCGGCTGCCGGCGCGGCAACCGCCTGCTGTTCAGAGGAGTGAGCTTCGATGTGGCTCCAGGGCAGGCCCGCTGGCTGCGCGGTCGCAATGGTTGCGGCAAGACGAGCTTGTTGCGGCTTGCGGCGGGACTCGGAGGTCCAGCCTCGGGGCGGGTTCTCTACGGCGGGATCCCGGTGCGACGCGCCGCCGGCGTTGCACGGCGCATCACCTATGTCGGCCATGCCAATGCGCTGAAGGAAGACCTCACCGTCACCGAGGCGCTCCAGTTCCTGGCCCGGCTGCAGGGACGCGATGCCGCACCGGCCAGCGTGCTGCGTGCGCTCGATCGCATCGGACTGTCGAACCGGCGCGACGCCGCGGTGCGCACGCTGTCGCAAGGCCAGCGCCGGCGCGCGTCGCTGGCACGGCTGGCGTTCGAGACCGGCGCCTCGCTGTGGATCCTCGACGAGCCCTACGACTCGCTCGATGCCGAGGGAATCGAGCGTGTCGATGCTCTGCTGACCGAGCACCTCGGGCGTGGCGGCAGCGTGCTGTTGACCAGTCACCAGCCACCCGGTTCGAACGCCCCCGCGATGGTGTCGTTCGATCTTGGCGCAGCCGCCTGACGGCTGTGGGGTCGCAGCCGCATGCGCCGTGTCTTCCTGGCCATCTACGGGCGCGACCTGCGACTCGCGCTGCGGCGACGCGTCGAAGCGCTGCTACCGGTCGCGTTTTTCGTGGTCGCCATCAGCCTGTTCCCGCTGGGCGTCGGACCCGAGCCGCAGACCTTGCGTCAGATCGCCGCCGGAATCGTCTGGGTCAGCGCGCTGCTGGCGTCGATGCTGTCGATGGCGGGGCTCTACAGCGTCGACCATGCCGACGGCTCGCTCGAGCAGATGCTGCTGGCGGGCCATGGTGGCGTCGTTGTGGCGGCAGCCAAGGCGGCAGCCAACTGGACCGTGACCGGCGTGCCGCTGGTGGTGGCCGCGCCGGTCATCGGGCTGTTGCTCGACATGCCGTCGCACACGCTGGCGACGCTCGTGGCCACGCTCGCGCTGGGTACGCCGATCCTGAGCCTGCTCGGCGGGCTCGGCGCCGCGCTGACGCTGGGCTTGCGCAGCGCCGGCGTGCTGCTGGTGCTGCTGATCCTGCCGCTGACCATCCCGGCGCTGATCTTCGGTGCGGGCGCGGTCAGCGCAGCCGAGGCGGGGCTGTCCACCGGGGGCCACTTCTCGCTGCTCGGTGCCTTGCTGATCGTGACCGCGCTGGCAGCGCCGCTGGCGACCGCGTTCGCCTTGCGCATCGCACTGGAATGACGACCCCATGAGCCCGAGCGCACGCCGATCCCCGACCCGCTGGTCGACCTATGCCGCGCCGTCGCGTTTCTACCGCCTGGCCGAGCGCGCCAACCCGTGGCTGTGGTCGATCGCTGCGCTGCTGACGATCGCCGGCCTCTACGTCGGCTTTTTCGTGGCACCCACCGATGCCACCCAGAGCGAGGCCTACCGCATCATCTTCATCCACGTTCCGGCGGCGTGGATGTCGATGATCCTGTACCTGGCGATGGAGTTCTGGGCCGCGGTCGGCTGGGCGTTCAACGCCCGCATGGCCTCGCTGCTGGCGCGCGCGCTGGCGCCCACCGGCGCCATGTTCACCTTCCTCGCGCTGTGGACCGGCGCGTTCTGGGGCAAGCCGACCTGGGGCGCGTGGTGGGTGTGGGATGCCCGCCTGACATCGGAACTTATCTTGCTGTTCCTGTATCTGGGCTATATCGCCCTCGTTGCATCGATCGACGACGAGGTGCGGGGTGACAAGGCCGGCGCGCTGCTGGCCATCGTGGGCGCGGTTAACATTCCGATCGTCTATTTTTCGGTACGCTGGTGGAACACGCTGCATCAAGGTGCCAGCATCAGCCTCACCTCGGCGCCCACGATGGCGCACACCATGTTGCTGGCGATGTTGCTGATGACCTTTGCGTTCTGGGCCTACGCCTTCGCCGTGGTGTTCACGCGCGCGCAGGGTCTGGTGCTGGTGCGCGACCATGCGACCGATTGGGTCGGGCGGCTCGCTCGGCACCGCGTTTCGGGAGACTCAGCGTGAACTGGCAAAGCGCGTCAGAGTTCTGGTCCATGCGGGGCTACGGCCTTTACGTCTGGGGGTCGTACGCGATGACGCTTGCGCTGATGCTTTTCGAAGCCGCCTCGGTGCGCCGCGGTCGGCGTGCGGCGCAGAGGGCCGCGGCCCGGCCGGCCGATCCGTCGCAGGCCGACGCATGAAGCCGCGCCATAAACGGCTGGCGATCATCGCCGGCATCGTGGGTGCGGTCGGTGTCGCCACCGCGCTCGTTTTGAATGCCTTCCAGAGCAACCTCGTGTTCTTCTATTCGCCGTCGCAGGTGGTGGCGAAAGAGGCGCCGAGCGGCCGCACGTTCCGGCTCGGCGGGCTGGTGACGGTGGGCAGCGTGAAGCGCCAGAACACCGACGTCGAGTTCGCCGTCACCGACACGGCGCAGACCATCAGGGTGCGCTACACCGGCATCCTTCCGGACTTGTTCAAGGAAGGCAAGGGCGTGGTCGCGCAGGGCCAGATGCGCAGCGACGGCGTCTTCGCGGCGCGCGAGGTGCTCGCCAAGCACGACGAGAACTACATGCCGCCCGAAGCCGCCGAGGCGCTCAAGCGCGCGCAGGCCTCCCGGCCCGGCGCCGACTCCACGCTCGACGTGCCGGCCAAGCCATGATCCCCGAGATCGGGCAGTGGGCGGCGCTGCTGGCGCTCGCGGTGGCGCTGGTCCAGGGCAGTCTGCCGATCATTGGCGCCGCGCAGGGCAGGGTGGCGTGGATGGAGCTCGCGCGGCCCGCGGCGCAGACGCAGTGCCTGCTGGTGGTGGTTGCCTTCGCGTGCCTGACGGCGTCGTTCGTACAGAACGACTGGTCGGTGCTGTACGTCACGTCCAACTCGAATTCGGCGCTGCCGCTCGCCTACCGCATCGCTGGGGTGTGGGGCGGCCACGAGGGTTCGCTGCTGCTGTGGCTGCTGATGCTGAACGTCTGGACGCTGGCGGTGGCGAGTTTCAGTCGCCATCTGCCGCTGCCGGTGGTCTCGCGCATCCTGGCGGTGATGGGCCTCGTCAGCGTCGGCTTCCTGCTCTTCATGCTGCTGACCTCGAACCCGTTCGAGCGCTTGCTGCCGGCAGCGCTCGATGGCCGCGACCTGAACCCCCTGCTGCAGGATCCGGGCATGGTGATCCACCCGCCGATGCTTTACATGGGCTACGTCGGGTTCTCGGTCGCGTTCGCCTTTGCCATCGCGGCCCTCATCGGCGGCAACCTCGACGCGACCTGGGCCCGCTGGACCCGGCCCTGGACGCTCGCGGCCTGGACCTTCCTGACCGTGGGCATCGCGCTCGGCAGCTGGTGGGCGTATTACGAACTGGGCTGGGGCGGCTGGTGGTTCTGGGACCCGGTCGAGAACGCGTCCTTCATGCCGTGGCTGGTCGGCACCGCGCTGATCCATTCGCTGGCCGTCACGGAAAAGCGCGGCGCGTTCAAGTCGTGGACCGTGCTGCTGGCGATCATGGCGTTCTCGCTCTCGCTGCTCGGCACCTTTCTGGTCCGCTCGGGCGTGCTGTCGTCGGTGCATGCTTTCGCCACCGACCCGCGGCGCGGCGTCTTCATCCTCGCCTTTTTGCTGGTCGTGATCGGCGGCTCGCTCGCGCTCTACGCCTGGCGAGCGCCGAAGGTGGGCCTGGGAGCACGCTTCGACATCGTCTCGCGCGAATCGGCGCTGCTCGGCAACAACGTGATGCTGGTGGTCGCGATGGCGACGGTGCTGCTCGGCACGCTGTACCCGCTGGCGCTCGACGCCCTCGGCCTGGGCAAGATTTCGGTCGGTCCGCCGTACTTCGACAGCGTCTTCGTGCCGATCATGGCGCCGGTCATCTTCCTGATGGGCGTGGGTCCGCTGGCGCGCTGGCGCGCGGCCGCGGTACCCGACCTCGCCCGTCGCCTGCGCTGGGCGGCTGGACTGACGGTCGTGATGGCACTCGTCACGGGCTGGCTGGCGGGCCACATTTCGCCGCTGGCAACGCTCGGCTTCCTGATGGCGTGGTGGATCGTTTTTTCGATCGCCACCGACCTGGTCGAACGGCTGCGCGGCGCCGGGCCGACGCCAGCCGCCTGGTGGTCGCGGGCCCGGCTGCTGCCGCGCTCGCTCTTCGGCATGATGGTGGCGCACCTGGGCATCGCGGTCTTCGCCTTCGGCGTCAGCATGGTGCAAACCTACGGCATCGAGCGCGACTTGCGGATGGAAACCGGCGACACCGCCGAGGTCGCCGGCTACGTCTACACCTTCCGCGGCGTGCGCGACGTGCAAGGCCCCAACTACGTGGCCGCGCGCGGCCTGGTCGAGGTCACGCGCAACGGCCGCGCCGTCGCCACCATGCACCCAGAGAAACGCACCTATCGCGTGCAGCAGAACCCGATGACCGAGGCGGCGATCGATACCGGCTTCACGCGCGACTTGTACGTCTCGCTCGGCGAGGCGGTCGACGGCGGGCGGGCCTGGATCGTACGCATCTACTACAAGCCCTTCGTCGACTGGATCTGGGGCGGTTGCCTGGTGATGGCGCTTGGCGGCGTCCTGGCGGCGTCGGACCGGCGCTATCGCGCGACCCGGCGCCAGACCGTGGCCGCCAGCGCCTGGGCCGCCGACGCCCGATGAAGCAGCTGCGCTACATCATTCCGCTGGTGGTGTTTCTGGTACTGGCGGGCTTCCTCGCGGCGGGGCTCAAGCTCGATCCGCGCGAAGTGCCCTCGCCGTTGATCGGCAAACCGTCGCCCACCTTCGCGCTCACGCGGTTGGACGATGCGGCGCGCTCCATCAAGCGCGACGATATGCTGGGCAAAGTCTGGATGCTCAACGTCTGGGCTTCGTGGTGCGTCACCTGTCGGGAGGAACATCCGCACCTGCTCGCCCTGTCGCGCGGCAAGCAGTTGCCGATCCTCGGGCTCAACTACAAGGACCAGCGTGCCGACGGGCTCGCGTGGCTCGCGCGCTTCGGTGATCCGTACGACGCGTCGGTGTTCGACGGCGACGGGCGCGTCGGTATCGACTTCGGCGTCTACGCAGTCCCCGAGACCTTCCTGATGGACAAGCAGGGCGTGATCCGCTTCAAGCACATCGGTGCCGTCACGCCCGAGATCATCCAGTCGCGCATCCTGCCGCTGGTGCGGCAACTCAACGCTGCAGGCGCCACCAATGGTTAGGCGGTGGAGCACCGGGCGCTGGATCGCCTGTCTGATCGGGCCCTTGCTGTGGGCGGCGTTGTCGGTCGGTGCCAAGGAAGCCGCGCCCGCGGCCCACGACCCTGTGCTCGAGTCGCGCATGCTGGCAGTCGCCGCCGAACTGCGCTGCCTGGTGTGCCAGAACCAGACCATCGCCGACTCGCATTCCGGTCTGGCCGACGACCTGCGCCAGCAGATCCGCGAACAACTGGCACGCGGCGCGTCCAACGAACAGGTCGTCCAGTACATGACCGACCGCTATGGCGACTTCGTGCGCTACCGGCCGGCCTTCAAGCCCATGACGGCGCTGCTCTGGCTCGGCCCCGGCATCTTGCTGATCGGCGGCCTGGCCACCCTCGTCGGGGTGTTGCGGCGCCGCTCACGTTTGTCGCCGGAGGCGTTCGAGCCGGATGCGGACGACCCCGACGACCGCGAAGACCCTCACTCGGCGCCTGCCAGGGCAGGGCGCCCATGACCGCCTTTGCCCTGAGCGCGCTGGCGTTGACGCTGATCGCACTCGGCCTGCTGACACGCCCGCTGTGGGGACGTCGGCAAGCCGGCAAGGGGGCTCCTCCCGCCGGCAAGGTCGATGAGATCGTCCACTTGCGCGCGCGCGTCGGCGTGCTCGAGGCAGACCTTGATTCAGGTCGGATCTCCGACACCCAACACGCGAGCGAGCGAGCCGACGTCGAACGCCGCATTGTCGCCACGGTGCTGGCAGACGCGGCGCCGGCGACCGCTTCGCAGGCGCCAGCCGGGTCCGGCGGTCAGGCCGTGCTCGCCATCGGGCTGTGCGTCGGCGTTGCCTTTCTTGCGGCGCTCGGCTACGCCGTGGTCGGCACGCCGCAGGCGCTGTTGCCCGCGGTCGTCTCCGTCGCCAGCGCGGCATCAGGCGCGGACGCCAAGGCCATCACGCCCCAGCAGGTGGAGCAGTTGGTCGAGCGGCTGACGGTTCGGCTCAAGGAGCGGCCGGACGACCTCGAGGGATGGACCATCCTCGGCCGCTCGCATGCGGTGCTCGGCCGGCCGCAGCAGGCCGCGGCCGCCTTCAAGCAGGCGCTGGCCCTGAAACCCGGCGACGCCGACCTGATGACGCATTACGCCGACGCCTTGGCCGTCGCGAACCAGGGTTTCGACGGTGAACCGCGACGCTATATCGAAAGCGCGCTGAAGGCAGATCCCGACAACCTCAAGGCACTCTCACTGGCCGGCAGCGCAGCCTTCGAACGGCAGGACTACGCGCTCGCGGTGACTCATTGGGAAAGGATGGCCCGGCTCACACCCAGCAACGAGTTTCGGGATCAGATCCAGGCCGGGATCGACGAGGCGCGCAGGCTGATGGGGGCTCAGACGGCGCCGGCAACTTCGGCATCGGCTGGCGTCGCCGCGGCTTCGCCGCCTACGCAGCCGGCAGCCGCAACATCGGTCTCGGGCGTTGTGTCGCTGGCTCCGGCTCTGGCCGGCCAGGTGGGGCGCAACGATACCGTGTTCGTCTTTGCTCGCTCGGTCGATGGGCCGCGCATGCCTTTGGCGATTCTCCGCCGCAAGGTCAGCGATCTGCCCTTTGCGTTCACCCTCGACGACTCGCTGGCGATGTCGCCCGCAGCCCAGCTGTCGTCGGCGGGCAGCGTCATTGTCGGCGCGCGAATCAGCCGGTCAGGCGACGCAACCACTGCGACCGGCGACCTGCAAGGGGCGTCCATCGCAGTTCGCCCCGGCGCCACCGACGTGCAGGTCGAGATCCGCGACGTCGTCGGGCCCTGAGGCGCCGCACGTTAGCCAGACGCTCAGCGCATGCGTGCGCCGTGTTGTCCCGACCGGCGGGTGCGGAACTGCTCCAGCACCTGGATCGCCACGATGGCCGATCCGATCGCCACCTGGAGTGGTGCGCGCGACAAACCGAGTTGGGAGTAGGTCAGGTTCTCGTAGAGCTCCGCAGCGGCAGGATGGGCGTCGAGCACTGGATCGAGCACGTACTTCGGCAAGCCCAACGCAAGCAGCCGCTTGAGGCTCCCGACGACGATCTGGTATTCGT
>JBDSZM010000173.1:0-7551 GCA_039925165.1 Burkholderiaceae bacterium | reverse complement strand
GCGGCTCCATCTCTTGGCGCCTTTCTCGCCGCTGCTTGCGCAGCTGGCAGATCGCGCCGGCATGATCGTCTCGCCGAAGGCAGCGCAGGCCGAGGGCGACAAGTTCGGCACGCATCCGGTGTGCGCGGGTCCGTTCAAGTTCGTCGAGCGTGTCGCCCAGGACAAGATCGTTCTCGAGCGCTACGCCGGCTACTGGAACAAGGACGCGATCCACTTCGACAAGGTGATCTACACGCCGATCCCCGACGCCACCGTGCGCCTGGCCAACCTGCGTTCGGGCCAGCTCGACTTCATCGAGCGCGTGGCGCCGAGCGACATGGAAAAGATCCTCGCCGAGAAGAAGCTCAAGACCTCGCGCATCACCGAGATCGGCTACCAGGGCATCACGATCAACATCGGCAAAAGCGATCTCGCGCAGAAGAACCCGCTCGGCAAGAGCGCCAAGGTGCGCGAGGCCTTCGAACTGTCGATCGACCGCCAGGGCCTGGCGCAGGTGGTGATGGACAACGAGGCCACGGTGGGCAACCAGTGGGTCGCGCCGAGCAACCCCTACTACGCCAAGAACCTGCCGGTGCCCAAGCGCGACATCGCCCGCGCGAAGGCGCTGCTGAAGGAGGCCGGGGTCGAGAAGCCGAGCTTCACGCTCGTCACGCCGACCACGTCGGACGCGCAACGCCTTGCGCTGGTGGTGCAGGCGATGACGCGCGAGACCGGCTTCGACGTGAAGATCCAGGCCGCCGAGTTCGCAACCTCGCTCAACATGGCCGACAAGGGCGAGTTCGAGGCCTACGTGCTGGCCTGGAGCGGCCGTGCCGACCCGGACGGCAACCTGTTCAGCTTTGACGGCTGCAAGCAGCCGCTCAACTACTCCGGCTACTGCGACGCCGAAACCGACAAGCTGCTGGCCCAGTCGCGCAGCCTGCGCGAGCCCGCCGAGCGCAGGAAGGTCTACGAGCAGATCGCCGCCCGCGTGCTGAAGGAACGCCCCATCGTCTACCTGTACCACCGCAACTGGCTGTGGGCTTACAACGCCAAGCTGACCGGCGTGCGCAACGTGCCGGACGGGCTGCTGCGGGTCACCGGCCTGAAGATGACGCCTTGAAGGGAAGCCACTGAAATTCCTGGCCGCAAAGAGCAGCTCGATTGCTGAGGCGCGCAGAATGCCAAGGCGCAAGAACGCAGTGAAAACCCGGCAGGCTTGGCGGACCCGACTTGAAGTGCAACACCTGATCAAATAGCGTGCGAGGACGACCCATTTCGAATGGAATGCGTTCCAATCGGCGCGGCAAACCTGGCTTGGATCGCGATGACCCCTCAGACGCGTCGAAGGGTGTTGGATAAATTTTCGGGAATCGTCATGACTCTCAATTCCGTTCACGCATCATTCAAGGCGGTCGCCTTCCTGGTGCTCGGGCTCATGCTGGCGTCGGTGCTGTGGGGCCTGTACATCTCGGTCACCCATTGGGCCGGCATAGGCGTCTAGGGGCCGCGCCATGAACAAGCGACAAACCCGCCTCTTCGCAATCATCTCCACCGCGGTCGCCGCGCTGGCGTTCCTCGGCATGACCTGGGACAGCCACCGGCAGTTCGACAAACTCACGAACGCGCAGAACATCACCCCGGCCGTGATCCATGGCAAGAACGTCTGGCACAAGTACAACTGCATCAACTGCCACACCCTCTTCGGTGAGGGCGCCTATTACGCACCGGACCTGACCAAGATCACGCAGCATCGCGGCGCAGCCTATCTCCAGGCCTACATGCGCGATCCGTCGAAGTTCTACGACGAGAACAAGCACCGCCGGCTGATGCCGAAGCAGGACCTCGCCGAAGACGAGATCACCGACCTGATCGTCTTCCTCGACTGGATTTCGAAGGTCGACAACCAGGGCTGGCCGCCACGGCCGATCCTGGTGACGGGCGCTTCGATTCCCGGCACCGACCTGAGCACGAACCAGCAGGCGACCAAGGCCGAAGAAGGCGGCTCGCTGCCGCCCGGTGCCCGGCCGGTGTCGTCCGGGCAGGACCCGATCGCTCTCGGCCAGGCGCTCTTCCGCTCGGTCGCCCCGGCCTGCGCTGCATGTCACTCGGTCGCGCCCGGCGTGAACATGGCCGGGCCAACGCTCGCCGGCGTGGGCGAGCGCGCACAGCAGCAATTGAAATCGGCCGACTACAAAGGCAACGCCAAGGACATCGCGGGCTACATCCGCGAGTCGATCGAGCACCCGAGCGCCTCTCTCGTGCCCGGAGCGATGTACTCGGCCAACGGCCAGTCCTTCATGCCGGCCACCTACGCGAAGGACCTCAAACCCGAGCAGCTCGACCAGCTCGTCGCCTATCTCGGCACGCTCAAGTAAACGCCCGGAGTCAGGTCATGAGATATCGCTCGCAGCAAGTCGCCTACTGGTATTTCGCGGTCGCCATGGTGCTGTTCGGCCTGCAGCTCGTGTTCGGCATGCTGTCGGCGACCAAGTACCTCGGGCCGGACCCGCTGCTCTACATCCTGCCGTTCGACGTCACCAAGGTGATCCACACGAACCTGCTGATCGTCTGGGTGCTCACCGGCTTCATGGGCGCGACCTACTGGATGGTGCCGGACGAATCGCGCACCGAGCTCTACAGCGTGAAGCTGGCCTACATCCAGCTCGTGCTGTGGGTGATCATGGGCGTGAGCGCCGTCGTCGGCTACCTCTTTCGCTATGGCACCGGTAACAAGCTGCTCGAGCAGCCGCTGCCGCACAAGATCGTCATCGTCATCGTGATGCTGATGTTCCTCTACAACATCGGCATGACGATTCGAAAGGCGGGCCGCTTCACCACGCCCGAGGGCGTGCTGCTGCTCGGGCTGGCGCTGGCTGCGTTGCTCTATCTGCCGGCCCTGCTCGAGTTCGAGAACTACACGGTCGCGATCTTCTATCGCTGGTGGACCATCCACCTCTGGGTCGAAGGCGTCTGGGAAATGATCCAGGGCGGTTTCCTCGCCTACCTGCTGATCCGCCTCTCTGGTGCCGACCGCGAAGTGATGGAGAAGTGGCTGTACGTGATCGTCGGACTCGTCTTCATCGCCGGCATCATCGGCACGGCCCACCACTACTACTGGGTCGGCGTGCCGTACTACTGGCTGCCGATCGGCGGCTTCTTCAGCGCGCTCGAGCCGCTGGCTCTGCTCGGCATGGCGATCTACGCCTACAGCGCGCTGCGGCGGTCGGGCATGTCGCATCCGAACGTCCTCGCGCTCCACTGGACGCTCGGCAGTGCCGTCTTCACGCTCTTCGGCGCCGGTCTACTCGGTCTGGCCCACACCTGGCCGTCGGTCAACAAGTGGACCCACGGCACGCTGATCACCGCGATGCACGGCCACGCCGCCTTCTACGGCGCCTACGCCATGATCGTGCTCGCCATGATCACCTACGCGTTGCCGTCGATGACGCCCGCACGGCGCGAAGAGGGTTCGTCGATCGGCTACTGGTCCTTCTGGCTGCAGCTCGGCGGCATGTTCGGCATGACGCTGTCGTTCGCGACGGCCGGCATCGGGCAGGTGTACCTCGAGCGCATCCTCGGCCTCGGCTACCTCGACGCCCAGCTGAAGATCCAGGTGCACTTCTTGATGCTGCTCGCCACGGCCAGCGCGTTTTCGCTGGGCGTCGGGCTCTTCATCTGGGACTTCTTCCGTCACCGGCCCGTCTTCGATGTGATCGAAGAAGGTGCAGTGGCGCCGGTGCCCGACGACAAACCCACCGCGCCGCGCACCCGTCCTCGCATCGCCTGAGAGACTGAGAGCGTGCAGGCACCTTCCCCGGCAACCCTTGCCGACGCGCAGGGTCCCTTCTACCTGCCTCTCGGCGACGAGGTGACGGTATTCATGCAATGCCACGCGCAGCAACTCGCGGTGATGCTCAAGGGACCCACCGGCTGCGGCAAAACGCGGTTTGTCGAGCACATGGCCTGGCGCCTGGGGCGTCCGCTCGTCAGCATTGCCTGCCACGACGACCTGTCGGCGAGCGACCTGATCGGCCGCTACCTCATCCACCACGACAGCACCGTATGGCACGACGGACCGCTGACCCGCGCCGTGCGCACAGGCGCGATCTGCTATCTCGACGAGGCCGTCGAAGCCCGCCAGGACACCGTTGTCGTGCTGCACTCACTCACCGACCACCGACGCATGCTGCCGATCGACAAGACCGGTGAGACGCTGATCGCCGCGCCCGATTTCATGCTGGTGATCTCGTACAACCCGGGTTACCAGCGCATGCTGAAGGACCTGAAGCCGAGCACGCGACAGCGTTTCGTCGCCCTCGAATTCGACTTCCCGGCAGCGCAAGTCGAGGTCCGCATCGTCGAGCGCGAAGGCGGCGCGAGCCATGCCGACGCCGCTGCGCTGGTGGGGCTCGCGCAGCGCCTGCGCACGCTCCAGGACCGGGGACTGGCGGAGGTTCCGAGCACCCGCCTGCTGATCGCCGCCGCGCGCTTGGGCCGCTCCGGCGTCGACCTGCGAACGGCCTGCCGGACGGCGATCGTCGGGCCGCTCTCGGACGACCCGGCGCTCGTCGGGGCGATGAACGACCTCGTCGAAGCGACCTTCGTCTGAGCCGCTGAGGCGCCGAGGCGATGGCCGAAGCCGAGGACGTCATCGTCGACGCGGCACGGCACGCGACGGCCTACGCGCAGGACCTGCTGCGCCGCCGCCGCCGCGCCGATGCGCCCGCGCCGATCACGTTGCTGGATGTGGCGCCGCGCCTCGACCTGCTGCTGACAGCGCTGCATCCCCAGCCATGGCAACTGCGGGTGGCGCAGCCGCCGGCGCCGGTGACCGCATTGACGCGGCTGTTCCGCGCGCAGGAGCGTCCCTGGCGCAGCCTCGCGGTGCCGTCGAGCGACGGCGCGGCGATCTGGCTGCCGCGTCAGCTCGACGGCATCGCAGCGCCGGATGCACTGATGATCTACCGGACCATGGCGCTGCAGCAGGCGCAACGCGCAGCGACGCGGCGACCGGAAGCGATGCAGGGTCTCGTCGGCACGTTGCAACGCGAGATCTTTCTCGTTCTCGAAGCCGAGGCCGCCGATGCCGCGCTCGAACGCGCGCTGCCGGGTCTGCGGGCGGCGCTGCGACAACTGCGTGCGCAGGCGCTGCGACAGCGCCCGCCGCTCGAGCGCTTTGCCGTGCAGCGCCGTCCGCTCGAGCGCTGGCTGCGCGAGCGCCTGGCAAAGGATCACCGGGAAGTGGCACTGGTCGGGCCGGATGAACGCGTTGGCATGGCTGCGACGCTCTCGAATGGCTGGCCCGACGACGGGAGCCGGGAACCGCTCTTCAAGGACTGGTGGACCGGTGGCTGGCCGCCGACCGAAGGGGGCAGCGGAAATCACCGCGGCGCCAGCCCCGACGCGGCCGGCGCGGCCGATGACGACGAGCGGCCCGTCCGCAGCGCCCGCCTCGCACGGAGTCCCGAGGTTCGCCAGGCCGCCGACGACGAAGACGAAGGCCAGCCCGGGCCGACGATGGTCCAGACCGCGCAACCACACGAAAGCGCGGAAGACCCGATGGGCCTGCAGCGCCCGACCGACCGCGACACCGACGACGCTGCCGAAGCGCACGCCGAGTCGGTGTCCGACCTGCCGCACGCGCGCCTGGTGCAGAGCGCGCAACGCGCCCACGAGGTGCTGCTCTCGGACGATGCGCCCGTCACTGCGGCGCGTCCGCACGCGAGCTTGGCAGCAAACCCCTCGGCCGGCATCCGCTATCCGGAGTGGGACTGGCGCGCCCAGGCCTACCGCGATCCCGGCACCACGGTCTGGGAGTCGACCGCCTCGCCCGGTTCGGCCGAGTGGGTCGAGCGCACGCTGGCGGCGCAAGGCAGCATGCTCGGCGCGATCCGTCGCCGCTTCGAGATGCTGCGGGCGCAGCGCACGACCCTGCACCGTCAGGAAGACGGCGACGACATCGACATCGAAGCCTGCATCGAGGCGCGGGCCGACCTGCGCGGCGGCGCCTCGATGTCGCAGCGCCTTTATCGCAGCACGCGCCTCGCCCGGCGCGACAGCGCGGTCGTGGTGCTGGTCGACGCGAGCGGCTCCACCGACGCGTGGATCGGCGGCCAGCGACGCATCATCGACGTCGAACGCGAGGCCTTGCTGGCGCTGTCGATCGCGCTCGACAGCAGCGGCGATCCGCACGCCATCCTCGCGTTTTCAGGCAACGGGCCGCAGCAGGTGGTGGTGCGCAGCGTCAAGCGCTTCGACCAGAGGCATGACGACGCGACTGCGCTGCGCATCGCCGGGCTCGAGCCCGAGCGCTACACCCGCGCCGGCGCGGCGCTGCGCCATGCCAGCCGCCTGCTCGCGGGCCAGCCGGCGCGACACCGGCTGTTGCTGCTGCTCTCGGACGGCAAGCCGAACGACCAGGACGACTACGAGGGCCGCTACGGGGTGGAGGACATGCGACAGGCGGTGCGCGAGGCGCGGCACGCCGGCCAATCACCGTTCTGCCTGACGGTCGACCGGCATGCCGCGGCCTACATGCCGCGCATCTTCGGGCCCCATCACTACGCGTTGCTGCAGCGTCCCGAACTCCTGCCGACGGTGCTGCTGGAGTGGATGAAGCGGTTGCTCGCACGCTGAACCGATCCGAATCGCACACCGCCGGCTCCGACGACCCTGTCGCGTGCATCAGCACGCACGACCCGCTCGGCATCGTATTGCGTCGGTCTCGCATTGCGACGCGCAGACCCGGCGTCTCGGGTTTCCTTCCATGCCACCCGGCAGGCGGCGTCCGCTGGCGTACATTGCCGCTCACGACGAATGGCCCGGGGTCGGGGCGACGACACCGTCATCCATTCGGTGACCCTCGGGTCCAATGCCTACGCTTCGCTGATTCCCACCGCCCCACACCCATGTTCGAATACCTCGCCAAGCGCCTGGCCAGCATCGTGCCGACGCTGATCTTCGTGTCGATGCTGATCTTCGGCCTGCAGCAACTGCTGCCGGGCGACCCGGCGAAGATCCTGGCCGGCGAGGAGCAGGACCCGACCGTCATCGCCTACCTGCGCGCCAAGCTGCACCTCGACGAGCCGCTGCCGGTGCGCTATGCGCTGTGGGTCAAGGGGGTCGTCACCGGCGATCTGGGCGAGTCGGTGCGGACCCAGCAGCCGGTCCTCGAACTGGTGCTGCAAAAGCTGCCGGTCACGCTCGAGCTCGGCCTGCTGGCGTTCGCGATCGCGCTCGTGATCGGCATTCCGGCCGGCATCGTCTCGGCCGTCGGCCGTGGCACCGCCTGGGACGCGGCGGCCAACATCTTCGCCTTGTGGGGCCTGTCGACGCCCAACTTCTGGCTCGGCATCCTGATGATCCTTCTGTTCTCGGTGCAACTCGGCTGGCTGCCGGCGTCGGGCTACGTGAGTCCGTTCGAGGACCTGGGCGCCAACCTCGCCGCGATGATCATGCCGGCCTTCGTGCTGGGCAACGCGATCGCCGCGGTGCTGATGCGCCACACCCGCAGCGCGATGCTCAACGTGCTGTCGGCCGACTACGTGCGCACCGCCCGCGCCAAGGGCC
>JBDSZM010000172.1:0-2618 GCA_039925165.1 Burkholderiaceae bacterium | reverse complement strand
TGTCGACCCTGCAGTTGCGCGACATCGGCCGCATCGCGGCGGTTGTGAATGCCGCCGCCCAGGTGCTGGCGGCCGAGTCGGCCTGATGTCGTCGGCGGCCTGACCTGCGAGGGTCAGGTCGGCGCTGCGGGACGCGATCGCGCGGCCCGCAGCCCGTCCGCGCTGTACAGCGCCAGCGCGGTCCAGATCAGCCCGAAGCCGACCCCCCGGGCCGGATCGAACGGTTCGCGGAAATACCAGACGCCGAGCGCGAACTGGATCGTCGGTCCGAGGTACTGCAGCAGCCCGAGCGTCGTGAGCGAGATCCGCCGTGCACCGGTCGCGAACAGCAGCAGCGGCACCGCCGTGATCGGCCCGATGCCGATCAGCCACAACCCGGTACCCAGGTCGGGTGGCGGCAGGCTCGCGCTGCCCGGACCCCACCACCACAGCGCCGCCACCAGCGCCGGCGGCGCGAGCCAGAGCGTCTCGAGCGCCAGGCCTTCGAGCGGCCCGAGCACCGCGATCTTGCGCAGCAGCCCGTAGATCCCGAAGCTGGTCGCCAGCACCAGCGCGATCCAGGGCAGCGTGCCGAGCTGCCAGGTGAGCCACACCACCCCCGCGCCGGCGATCGCCAGCGCCGCCCACTGGCCCGGGCGCGGTCGTTCGTGCAGCACCGTGGTGCCGAGCAGCACGTTGATGAGCGGGGTGATGAAGTAGCCCAGGCTCGCATCGACCACGTGGCCGTTGTTGACGGCCCAGATGTAGGTCAGCCAGTTGACCGACAACAGCAGCGCGCTGGCCGCGAAGGCGAGCAGCACCCGCGGCTGGCGGGCGACCGCGCCGAGCCAGCGCCACTGCCGCCGCACGCCGAGCAGCAGCGCGACGAACAGCACCGACCACAGGATGCGGTGCACCAGCACCTCGGCCGGCGGCACCATAGCGAGCTGCCGGAAGTAGAGCGGGAACAGCCCCCAGAGCACATAGGCGGCGGCGGCGCTGAGGATTCCGGTGTGCATGGGCGCGCGATTGTCGTCTCGAAGCCGGTCGGAACCCGATGCGCGACCGGGCCGAGTCACGGCATCATGGCGCGATGGCCCGGATCGTCTTCACCGCGCAGTTGCGCCGCTTCACCGACACGCCCGAGGTGAATACGCCGGCGCCACGCCTGCGCGAGGCGCTCGACGCGGCCTTTGCGGTCAATCCGCGGCTGCGTGGCTACGTGCTCGACGATCAGGGCCAGCTGCGTCCGCACGTGGTCGTCTTCATCGACGGCCTTCGCAACCGCGACCGCATCGCGCAGGCCGATCCGCTCGCACCCGACAGCCGGGTCTACGTGCTGCAGGCGTTGTCCGGCGGCTGAACCACCGACAGGGAGACATCGACATGGATCAGCGTGCCTGGGTCGCGACCCGCAAGGGCCTGTTCGAACTGCAGCGCCGCGCCGCCGGCTGGGACGTGGCGCGGGTCCACTTCCTCGGCGAGCCGGTCAGCATGGTGCTGCCGCCGCAGCCGTCCGGGCGCATGCTCGCGGCACTCAACCTCGGTCACTTCGGTGTCAAGGTGCACGCCAGCGATGACGCCGGTGCGCGCTGGCACGAGGTCGCGACGCCGGCCTATCCGACGCAGCCCGAAGGCGCCGAAGGGCCGGCCTGGACGCTGACCCAGATCTGGTCCCTGGAAGCTGCCCACGGAACGGTCTGGGCCGGCACGCTGCCGGGTGGCCTGTTCAGGTCGGGCGACGGCGGCGACTCGTGGCAGCTGGTCGAGTCGCTGTGGAACCGGCCCGAGCGGCTGGAGTGGTTCGGCGGCGGCTACGACGCCCCGGGCATCCACTCGATCTGCCCGCACCCGACGAACCCGGGCGAACTGCTGCTCGGCATCAGTTGCGGCGGCGTCTGGGTGAGTCGCGACGACGCCGCGAGCTGGAGCCTGCAGGCCGACGGCCTGCGCGCCGACTACCTGCCGCCCGAACAGGCCGGCAGCCCGAACACCCAGGACGTGCACCGTGTGGTGCGCTGCGCGGCGCGGCCCGAGGTGCTCTGGTGCCAGCATCACAACGGCATCTGGCGCTCGACCGACAACGCCGCCTCTTGGCACGAGGTGACCGGCGTGCCGGTGGCGAACTTCGGCTTCGCGGTCGCGGTGCATCCGATCGATCCGGACTGCGCGTGGTTCGTGCCGGCCGCGGCGGACCAGCAGCGGGTGCCGGTCGGTGCCGCGGTGGTCGTCAACCGCACCGACGACGGCGGCGCCAGCTTCACCACCCAGCGCGCCGGCCTGCCGCAGCGCGACGCCTACGACCTGGTCTACCGACACGGCCTGGCGATCGGCGACGCTGGCGCGCAGCTGCTGATGGGCAGCACCACCGGGCAGCTGTGGGCGAGCGACGACGGCGGCGAACACTGGTCGACGGTCGCCGGGCACCTGCCGCCGATCTACGCGGTGCTCTTTGGCTGAAGCGCGTGCGCCGGGCGTCTGTGCAGATGTCACGCGGGCGATGATTTCCGTTGGCCGCGCGATCCAAAAGCGTTGCGCCGATGTCGGGCTCCCCCAGTTGAGGGACTCTCCTGTCACATACCGCGACACAAAATTGCGCATGCGGAAGCCTTCCAGGAGTGGTCGGATCCCGCCCCCGC
>JBDSZM010000171.1:0-6160 GCA_039925165.1 Burkholderiaceae bacterium | reverse complement strand
GGTGCCGAAGCGCTCGGCGAAGCGCGCTTCGAGTTGCGGCGTGAGGTTGATCTCGGGCACCAGCACCAGCGCCTGGCGGCCGGCCGCCAGCACGTCGGCCACGGCGCGCAGGTAGACCTCGGTCTTGCCGCTGCCGGTCACGCCGTGCAGCAGCACCGTCGGCGCGGTCGGACCGCGGGCGAGTTGCGCGAACTGCGCCAGCACCGCCTGCTGCGCGGGGTTGGCGGGCAGCGGTGCGGCCAGCGTCTGTGGCGGCCCGATCGCAGCGACCTGCCGCGCCTTGTGCAGCTTGGCGATGCGCGCCGCGACCTGCTTGGCGTCGAGCTTGCGCAGTTCGGGCGGCAGCACGCTCAGCGCGATTTCGCCCAGGCCGCGCTGGTAATAGCCGGCCGCGAACTCGACCAGCGCACACCAGGCCGGCGCGAGCGGCGGCCAGCCGGTCTGGGCCTCGAGGATGGCGCGCAGCGGCGGGCCCTCGCCCGGGCCGCGGTCGGCTGCCACGCCGGGCCAGACCATCCCCGGCACCTCGCGCCGGCCCAGCGGCACGCGCACCAGCGTGCCCGGCGGCAGTGGCGCCGGGTGGGTGTAATCGAGCGGTTCGGACAGCCCGGCATGCTGCGGCGCTTCGACGGCGACGCACACGCCGACGAGCGTGGCTTGCGCGTTGCCAGGCGAACCCGGCGCCGGTGAGGAGGAGTTAAACGTCAAAGTTCGTCAGGAGTTCACAAACCGGGCGCAAGGCTTTGATTCTGAAACGCTTTTTGATTTCTCCCCCGTCCCTGTGGATAACTTTGTGCAAAACCCTCGGCGACGCAACGCCGAGGCCGGCATTTCGTGGCCTGGCGGCGGATTGCCAGTTTTTGCGGCACGCGCCGACCTCGAGTGAAATCAACGACTTACGAGCGCTCCGTAGAAACACGTGGACGCACTGCAGCAATTTGGGCCGGTTCGAACGAAGGTTCGCGTTTTGGGGATAAGTCAAGCCCTGAGTGATCACTCACGCGGGCCAGGCGACTTTTTTTGCGGCCTAGACCGTCAGCCCCGGTGCGCCGGCCAGCGCGCGCCGATGTGCGTGGACCGCATCCACCAGCGCCGCCACGCTTTGGGGCGGCGTGTGCTGACTGATGCCGTGACCGAGATTGAAGATGTGGCCCTGCGCCGGGGCTCCGGCGAGCCCGCCGGCGGAATAACTGTCGAGCGCCCGGCCGACCTCGGCGCGGATCTGCGCCTCGGGCGCGAACAGCACGCACGGGTCGAGGTTGCCCTGGATCGCGACCCGGCCGCCGATGCGCCGACGTGCGGCGCCAAGGTCGACCGTCCAGTCGACGCCGACGACATCCGGCGCGGCACCGTCCGCACCGGCCGTCGCGATGGCCTCGAGCCACAGCCCGCCGCCCTTGGTGAAGACGATCTTGGGCACCCGCCGACCATCGTGGTGGGTGTGCAACCGGGCCAGCACGCGATGCGTGTAGGCGAGGCTGAATTCATGGAATGCGGCATCGGCCAGCACGCCGCCCCAGCTGTCGAAGACCATCACCGCCTGCGCGCCGGCCTCGATCTGCAGGTTGAGGTACTGCGCCACCGCCTCGGCGTTGAGCGCCAGGATGCGGTGCATCAGGTCGGGCCGGCTGTAGAGCAGGCCCTTGACCTTGCGGTAGTCGTCGGAGCCGGCGCCCTCGACCATGTAGCAGGCGAGGGTCCACGGACTGCCGGCGAAGCCGATCAGCGGGACTCGGCCGCCGAGCGCGCGGCGGATCGACGCGACCGCGTCGAAGACATAGCGCAGCTTGGCCATGTCGGGCACCGCGAGCCGCGCCACGTCGGCCTCGTCGCGCAGCGGGCGCTCGAACCGCGGGCCTTCGCCGTTGACGAATTCGAGCCCCAGGCCCATCGCATCCGGCACCGTCAGGATGTCGCTGAAGAGGATCGCGGCATCGAGCGGATAGCGGTCGAGCGGCTGCAGCGTCACCTCGGTCGCATAGTCCGGGTTCGTCGCCAGGCCCATGAAGCTGCCAGCCCGGGCGCGGGTCGCCCGGTACTCGGGCAGATAGCGGCCGGCCTGGCGCATCAGCCACACCGGCGTGACGTCGGTCGGCTCGCGCAGGCAGGCCCGAAGGAAGCGGTCGTTGTGCAGGATGGAGGGCGACGACTCGGACGATGGCAGGGGCATCGATCGATTATCGCGCTCATAATTTCGCCGCCTGACCGCTGCGGCCCCGCACCGGCGCGCACCTCCGGAGGCTCACGTCATGCTTGCGAACGACATCCTGCGCACCATCGGCAACACGCCGCACGTGCGCATCAACCGGCTGTTCGGCAACCGCCACAACGTCTACGTCAAGAGCGAGCGGTCCAACCCCGGTGGTTCGATCAAGGACCGGATCGCGCTGGCGATGGTCGAGGCCGCCGAGGCCGCCGGCCAGCTCGCGCCGGGCAGCACGATCGTCGAGCCGACCTCGGGCAATACCGGCGTCGGCCTGGCGATGGTCGCCGCCGTCAAGGGCTACAAGCTGGTGCTCGTGATGCCCGACAGCATGAGCGTCGAGCGGCGCCGTCTGATGCTGGCCTATGGCGCACGCTTCGAGCTGACGCCGCGAGACAAGGGCATGAACGGCTCGATTGCGCGGGCGATGGAACTGCTGAAGGAAATCCCCCAGTCGTGGATGCCGCAGCAGTTCGAGAACCCCGCCAACATCGACATCCACGCCCGCACCACCGCGCTCGAGATCGCCGCCGATTTCCCGAGCGGCGTCGACGCGCTGATCACCGGCGTGGGCACCGGCGGCCACATCACCGGCTGCGCCCGGGTGCTCAAGGAGCGCTGGCCGAAGCTGCGGGTCTATGCGGTCGAGCCGAGCGCGTCGCCGGTCATCAGCGGCGGCAAGCCGGGCCCGCACCCCATTCAGGGCATCGGCGCCGGCTTCATCCCGAAGAATCTGCACACCGCGCTGCTCGACGGCACGATCCAGGTCGAGGCCGAGGCGGCGCGCGAGATGGCGCGCCGCTGCGCCCGCGAGGAAGGCATGCTGGTCGGCATCTCGTCGGGCGCCACGCTGGCAGCGATTGCCCAGAAGCTGGGCGAACTGCCCGACGGCGCGACCGTGCTCGGCTTCAACTACGACTCCGGCGAGCGCTACCTGTCGATCGAGGGCTTCCTGCCGGCGGAGTGAGCGCGGTCAGTCGCGCGGCTCGCAGCGCACCGCGTCGCCAACGTGCAGCAGGCCGCCCTGCAGCACGCGCGCCGTCATGCCGCCATGGCCACGCATCGCGTTGTAGCCGCCGGGGCCGAGCGCCGCCTCCATCCTCGAACACGGCTCGCACGGGCCGCTGATCTCGATCACCACTGCGTCGCCCAGACGCAGCACCAGCGGTCGGTCCTTGAAGAGGCTGCGCGCCGCGATCAGGTTGAGCCCCGACACCACCAGATTGCGGCGCAGCGACGCCGCCTCGACCGCGCCCCGGCTTGCCAGCAACGCGGCGACCACTGGCAGGTGCTCGGCCTGAATCAGCGTGACATGGCGGCGCCCGCCGTCGACCCCGCTGCCGCGCCGGCGTGCCGCGCGGTCGCCCTCAAGCCCGCGGCCGGCCAGCGCCTCGACCGCCTCGACGAGCTGCATCGGCACCCCACGCGCCGGCCGCAGCAGGATCGCGTCGAGCCCGCCCGGCGCGGCGAACCGGGTCGTCAGCGATCGCAGGCCGTCGGGCGCGTCATCCATCGCTGGCGATCGCGAGCCGCCGGCCGGCCCGGCAGGGTCCGTCGAACGCGTACCCGCAGGCGAGCGAGCGCCCGCGCAGAACACGCCGGGTCTCGTCATCCGTCGGCGAGGGGCGCCCCTGCGGTGCGGCCCGCTCGCTGCACAGCCACTGCACGCGCCGCGCCATCGCAAACTCGGCGCTGCCGCAGTCCTGCACCGTGCCAGGGTTGCGCCAGCGCGTCGCGCGGGCGACCTGGGTCGCATCGGCCGGCAGGCGCCAGTCCTTGCTGCGACGGCGCCGAACCCGACGCGGCGCGGGCCGCACGCCATCGATAGGGCTGGCGTGGGCAGCGACCGCTGAGGGGTTGGCGGTGGACATTGGGCAGGGCCATGCACCGATTCTGGTCCGAAGCCGGCCCGGTCGCTGCACGGTCCCGGTTAGCATCACGTCCGTTTATCCGGAGGACCCGCCATGATCCGTACGCTGACCGCCACCCTCGCCCTGCTCGCCACGCTGCTGCTCGGCGGCTGCGGCTACAACGACTTCCAGCGCCTCGACGAATCGGTCAAGAGCGCCTGGGCCGAGGTGCTGAACCAGTACCAGCGGCGCGCCGACCTGATCCCCAACATCGTCGCCAGCGTCAAAGGCGAGGCCAACTTCGAGCAGGAGACGCTGACCAAGGTGATCGAGGCGCGCTCACGTGCCACCAGCATCCAGGCCACGCCGGCGCTCATCAACGACCCGGCCGCGTTCGCCAAATTCCAGGCCGCACAGGGCGAACTGACCAGCGCCTTGAGCCGCCTGATGGTGGTGGCCGAGGCCTACCCCAACCTGAAGGCCAACGCTGCGTTCCAGGACCTGCGGGTCCAGCTCGAAGGCACCGAGAACCGCATCACCGTCGCGCGCAACCGCTTCATCAAGGAAGTCCAGGCCTACAACGTGCTGACGCGCAGCTTCCCGAACAACCTGACCGCGATGCTGTTCGGCTACGCCGTCAAGCCCAGCTTCACGGTGCAGAACGAGGCCCAGATCGCGGTCCCGCCGACGGTCAACTTCGATCGCCCGGCCGCCTCGGCACCGAAGTGACCGCCGCCCTCCGCCGCCGCCCGACCTGAGCGCATGCGCCGCTGGCTCACGCTGCTGCTGGCGCTGCTCGCGCTGCTCGGCGCGGGCGCGACCGCTGCGCAGGACCTGCTCGGCGTGCCGGCCATCGAAGGCCGGCGCGTCATCGACACCAGCGGCACGCTGACCGCCGAGCAGACGGTCTCGCTGACGACCCGCCTGGCCGCGATCGAGGCGCAGCGCGGGACCCAGATCGTGGTGCTGATGGTCCCGAGCATCACGCCCGAGGACATCACCGACTACACCCAGCGCGTCGGCGATGCCTGGAAGCTCGGGCGGGCGCAGGTCGGCGACGGCGTGCTGATCGTGGTCGCGAAGAACGACCGCAAGGTGCGCGTCGCGCCGGCCAAGGCGCTCGAGGGCGCGATCCCCGACGTGGTGGCGCGGCGCATCATCAGCGAGCAGATCAGCCCCGCCTTCAAGGCCGGCGACTACGCCGGCGGTCTGGCGGCGGCAATCGAGAAGATCGACCAGCGGCTGTCCGGCGAGGCCCTGCCGGAGCCCGAGCGCAAAGGCACCGCGAGCCGCGGCGCGGCCGGCTTCGACTGGCATGATCTGGCGATCTTCCTCTTCGTCGGCGCGCCCGTCGCCGGCGCCTTCCTCAAGGGCATCTTCGGCCGCAAGCTCGGCACCGCGCTCACCAGCGCCGGCATCGGCGGCATCGGCTGGTGGCTGACCGCCAGCGCCCTCGTCGCCGGCGGTGCCGCGCTGCTGACGCTGCTGCTGGTCGGCGTGATGGGCATCGGATCAGGCGGTCGACGTTCGGGCGGCTTCGGCCCCGGCCCGGTGATCTGGGGCGGCGGCGGCGGGGGCGGCGGCTTCGGCGGGGGTGGCGGCGGCGGCGGTTTCAGCTCCGGTGGCGGCGGCGATTTCGGGGGCGGCGGCGCCTCCGGCGACTGGTGAGGGCGCAACCATGAGCCCGCCCGGCCGCCCGAAGGGCGACTACCGGAGTGCGCAGCATGAAGGAACCCAAATGAACCGCTGGCGACGGATCCTCGCGCACCGCTGGGTCGACGAGAGCGATGCGCGCCGCATGCTCGACGCCGCCGCGATGGCGCGCCTGCAGGCGCGCGTGGCAGCGAGCGAGCAGCAGCACAGCGGCGAGATCCGGATCTGCATCGAGGCCGGCCTGCCGATGAGCTACCTGTGGCGCGACGCCAGCCCGCGCGAGCGCGCGATTGCGGTCTTCGGCAAGCTGCGGGTGTGGGACACCGACGCCAACAACGGCGTGCTGATCTACCTGCTGCTGGCCGAGCACGCGATCGAGATCGTGGCCGACCGCGGCGTCTCGCGACACGTCGACGATGCGCAATGGGCCGCGATCGCGGCGAGCATGCGCGAT
>JBDSZM010000170.1:0-6139 GCA_039925165.1 Burkholderiaceae bacterium | reverse complement strand
TGAAGCGGCCGTCGACGACCTGGCTGTAGGCGTCCTGTGCAGCCAGCACACCGGCCAGCGCCGCGCGCAACGCGGGCGCGCAGCTGGTACCGCTCGCGGTGCCGAGGTTGAGGTCGGGCAGCCGGCCGTCGAACAGCCAGGGCAGCTCCGACTTGATGCTGTGGCCGTCGAACAGCACCGCATGACCATGCTCGGCCTCGATGCGGGCCAGCTCGGACTGCAGCGCCGCGTGGTAGGGGTGCCAGTACGTGTCGAGCCGCTGCCGCACCTCGGCCGCGTCCGGCGCCCGGCCGTCGCGATAGACCGGGTCGCCGGTGAAGAAGCGGGTCGGGCAAAGCTCGGTGTTGTTGACGCCTGGATACATCGGCGCGTCTTCCGGTGGCCGGTTGAGATCGATCACGAAGCGCGACAGCCGCGGCACCAGCAGGCTCGCGCCGAGCTCGCGCACGAAACCGTACAGCGCGTCGAGGTGCCAGTCGGTGTCCTCGACGGCGTGGGCCCGATCGACGTAGCGGTCGCGCAACTCGGGCGGGATCGCGCGGCCGACGTGCGGCAGGCTGACGAGCAGCGGCCGGGTGCCGCGGTGCAGTATGAAATCGGGTTCGGTCATGACGTCCTTTCCCGTCCTGCGTGGACGACCCGGCGCAGCGGGTTGTCGCCGAAGCGGTAGGCGAGTTCGTTCGGATGGTCGAGGTCCCAGACCGCGAAGTCGGCGCGCAGGCCGGCGGCGAGCGTGCCGCGGTCCTTCAAACCGAGCGCAAGCGCGCCGTTCACGGTCAGGCCGCGCAGCGCTTCCTCGGGCGTCAGGCGGAACAGCGTGCACGCCATGTTGAGCATCAGCAGCGGCGACAGGTTGGGCGAGGTGCCGGGGTTGTGGTCGGTCGCGATGGCGATCGGCACCCCGTGTGCGCGCAATACGGCGACCGGCGGCAGATGGGTATCGCGCAGGAAGTAGTAGGCGCCGGGCAGCAACACCGCCACCGTGCCGGCGGCGCGCATCGCTTCGACCCCCGCCTCGCCCAGGTGCTCGAGGTGGTCGCACGACAGCGCGCCGAACTCGGCGGCGAGCGCGGCACCGCCCTGGTCGCTGAGCTGCTCGGCATGCAGCTTGACCGGCAGTCCGAGCGCGCGCGCCGCCTCGAAGACGCGCCGGGTCTGCGCCGGGCTGAAGGCGATGCGCTCGCAGAACGCGTCGACCGCGTCGGCCAGGCCTTCGGCGTGCAGCACCGGCAGCCAGCCGCAGACCGCATCGACATACGCGTCGGCGCGGCCGGCGAACTCGGGCGGCAACGCGTGCGCCGACAGGCAGGTCGCGCGCACGACCAGCGGCAGCTCGCGGCCGAGCCGGCGCGCGACCGCGAGGCAGCGCCGCTCGTCGGCCAGGGTCAGGCCATAGCCCGACTTGATTTCGAGCGTGGTCACGCCCTCGGCCATCAGCTTTTCGGCGCGCCGCCGTGCCAGCGCAAACAGCGTCTCGTCGCTGGCCGCGCGCGTCGCGGCGACCGTCGACGCGATGCCGCCGCCGCTGCGCGCGATCTCCTCGTAGCTCGCGCCCTGCAGCCGCAACTCGAACTCGCGCGCGCGCTGGCCGGCATAGACCAGGTGGGTGTGGCAGTCGACCAGCCCCGGCGTGACGAGCGCGCCACCGAGGTCGTGTTCGGTCGTCACCGTGGCGCGCAGCGCGGGCGGCAGGTCGGCCTCGGCACCGACCCAGGCGAGCCGATCGGCGTCGACCAGCAGCGCGCCCTGCTCGACCAGGCCCCAGGGTGCATCGCCCGCCAGGGTGGCGAGGCGCGCGTGGCGCCAGAGGGTGGCCGTCATCGAGCGGCTCTCGGCAGATCGACGCCCAGCCACCAGGCGCGCAGGTCGACGCCGGCATCGGCCGGGTCGAACTGCCAGGCCGCATCGCCGGCCGTGCCGCTCCACAACAGCGTACCGGCGGCCAGATCGCGCCGCGTGTCTTCGGCGTGCCAGGTGCCGGCGACGGCGGTGTAGAGCGCCCTCACGGCCAGCGGCGCATCCCATGCAACGCCGGGCTCGACCGCCTGCATCCGCCCTGCCCCGCCTCGCACCATGAGGTTGAGGTCGCGTGTCGGACCGTCGACGAGGGTGCAGCCCGGCGCCATGCCGCCATCGAAGCGCAGCGGTGCCGCGTCGGGCGCGAGCGCGCGCTCGCCGTCGGCGAAGTGCAGCACGACGCCCACGCCGTCGATCACCGCGAACCAGCGCTGGACCCCGGGAAAGACCGAGAACGGGCCGTCGGACTCGATGTCGGCGACGCTGATGCGCAGGACCCAGGTGGCGTTGTCATGCTTGGCAAGCGGCCAGCGCAGCAGTTCGCGGGTGCGCCCGCCGCCGTTGCGCCAGGCCTGCGGTGCGACGTCGGCGAGGCTGACGAGCGTCGGCAGCGTCATGGCTTGAACTGCGCGTCGATCTGGTAGTGCCGCCCCGGGTGCACCAGCCGCGCCAGCGTGATGGGCACGCCCGCCGGCGCGCCGGCCGACAGGGTGCGGCGCACGACCACCAGGCAGGGCTCATCAAAGGCGATCCCGAGCAGCGTGGCCTCCTGCGCGCTCGGCCGGCTGGCTTCGATCGAGAACTGCGCCTCCCAAAACGGCGCGACCTGCAGCAGGTAGTGCGTCGGCGTCGTGCGGCTGAAGTCGACCGCGAGGTAATCGGGTGCGCAGGCCGGGTTGACGTAGCGGTCCTCGCACTGCAGGGCGACGCCGTTCTCGCAGTGCACGATCAGCGTGTGGAAGACGCTCGCGCCACTGCGCAGGCCGAGGCGCGATGCCAGTTCGGCCGGCGCCTTCTCGGCACGCGCCAGGTGCACGACGGCACGGTGGCGGTGGCCGCGCGCGGTGATCTCTTCGTGCAGATCGCGGATCGTCAGCGTCGACGCGACGCGCGACAGGTGGGCGGCAAAGGTGCCGACACCCTGCAGCCGAGTCACCAGGCCCTCGGCCTGCAGCTCGCGCAGCGCCCGCGTGACGGTCATGCGACTGACGCCGAACTGCGCGACCAGGGTCGCATCCGACGGCATGCGGCTGCCGGGCGGCCAGCGACCGCGGCCCAGTTCGTCTTTCAAGTGCTGCTTGACGCGGGCGTACGGCGCGGCAGGCGGGCCGTGGGCGCGCGCGGCGGTCGATGCCGAAAGCGGCGCCGTCACCGGCGCCATCCGGGTCGACACGGCCACGGCAGAACGCGGGAAAACCATCGCCGCATCCTACTTGCCTAAGCTTGTCTAGACAAGTAGAGTGCAACCCCGATCCGCCACTCCGAGTCGCCAGCCATGTCGGACCTCGCCCCCCTCCATCGGACCGCCGGACCGCGCCCGGTCCGAGCCCCGCGCGGCAGCACGCTCACCTGCAAAAACTGGCTGATCGAGGCGGCCTACCGCATGCTGCAGAACAACCTCGACCCCGAGGTCGCGGAGAACCCCGACGCGCTGGTCGTCTACGGCGGCATCGGCAAGGCGGCGCGCAACTGGGAGTGCTACGACGCCATCCTCGAGAGCCTGCGCACGCTGGGCGAGGACGAGACGCTGCTGGTCCAGTCGGGCAAGCCGGTCGGCGTGTTCCGCACCACGGTCGATGCGCCACGGGTGCTGATCGCCAACTCGAACCTGGTCCCGAAGTGGGCGACCTGGGAACACTTCCACGAGCTCGACCGCCAGGGCCTGATGATGTACGGCCAGATGACGGCGGGCAGCTGGATCTACATCGGCAGCCAGGGCATCGTGCAGGGCACCTACGAGACCTTCGTCGAGGCCGGCCGCCAGCACTACCCTGACAACCCCTCGACTGCGCAAGGCCGCAGTCGGTCCCCCGAGGGGACGCCGCCCGGCTTGGGGCGGCCCGGCGCTCGGGCGGGTGGCGGCCACTGGGCCGGCCGCTGGATCCTGACCGCCGGACTCGGCGGCATGGGCGGCGCGCAACCGCTGGCGGCCAGCTTCGCCGGCGCGACCTCGCTGACGATCGAATGCCAGCAAAGCCGGATCGACTTCCGCCTGCGCTCGCACTACCTCGACGAGCAGGCGAGCGACCTCGACGACGCGCTGGCGCGCGTCGACCGCGCGGTGCGCGAGCGGCGCGCTGTCTCGATCGGCCTGCTCGGCAACGCCGCCGAGCTGCTGCCCGAGATGGTGCGGCGTGGCGTGCGCCCGGACCTCGTCACCGACCAGACCTCGGCCCACGACCTGATCCACGGCTACCTGCCGCCCGGCTGGAGCGTCGAACGCTGGCGCGCCGCACAGGCCGATCCGGCCCAACACGCTGACCTGCGCGATGCCGCCGCGCAGGGCTGCGCGGTGCACGTCCAGGCGATGCTGCAATTCCAGGCGATGGGCGTGCCCACGGTCGACTACGGCAACAACATCCGGCAGGTCGCGCTCGACCACGGCGTGGCGAACGCCTTCGACTTCCCCGGCTTCGTGCCGGCCTACATCCGGCCGCTGTTCTGCCGCGGCAAGGGGCCGTTCCGCTGGGTGGCCCTCTCAGGCGACCCGGAGGACATCCGCAAGACCGACGCCAAGATGAAGGAGCTGTTCCCGGCCGATGCCGGGCTGCACCGCTGGCTCGACCTGGCCGGCGAGCGCATCGCCTTCCAGGGCCTGCCGGCGCGGATCTGCTGGATCGGCCTGGGCGAACGCGACAAGGCGGGACTCGCCTTCAACGCCATGGTCGCGTCGGGCGAACTCAAGGCACCCATCGTCATCGGCCGCGACCACCTCGACAGCGGCTCGGTCGCTTCGCCCAACCGCGAGACCGAAGCGATGCGCGACGGTTCGGACGCGGTGTCCGACTGGCCGATGCTGAACGCCCTGCTCAACACCGCGAGCGGCGCGACCTGGGTCTCGCTGCACCACGGCGGCGGCGTCGGCATGGGCTACTCGCAGCACGCCGGCGTCGTCATCGTCTGCGACGGCAGCGAGGCGGCGGGCAAGCGCATCGCTCGCGTGCTGTGGAACGACCCGGCCACCGGCGTGATGCGCCATGCCGACGCGGGGTATGAAGCGGCGCGGCAAAGCGCGCGCGAACACGGCCTCAAGCTGCCGATGGCATGAGCGAGACCCTGACGATGAAGCCGGGCGCGTTGACGCTCGACGAGTTGCAGGCGATCCACGCCGGCGGGCTCGCCCTCGCGATCGACGGTGCAGCGCGGGTCGCCATAAGGGCCAGCGCCGCCGTCGTTCAGCGCGCTGCAGCCGGCGACGCGCCGGTCTACGGCGTCAACACCGGCTTCGGCAAGCTGGCCAGCACGCGCATCGACGCCGGCGCGCTCGACACCTTGCAGCGCAACCTGATCCGCTCCCACTCGGTCGGTGTCGGCGAGCCGCTGGCGCCGCCGGTCGTGCGCCTGATGCTGGCGCTGAAGGCGGCGAGCCTGGCGCGCGGCCACTCGGGCGTGCGCGAGAGCGTCGTCGATACGCTGCTCGCCGTCCAAAACACCGGCCTCGTTCCGTACGTGCCGGCGCAGGGCTCGGTCGGCGCTTCCGGCGACCTCGCGCCGCTCGCCCACATGACGCTGGCGCTGATGGGCGAAGGCGAGATGCTGGTCGACGGCACTCGCACGCCGGCCGGCCCGCTGCTGGCCCGTGCCGGCATCGCGCCGCTCACGCTGGCCGCCAAGGAAGGCCTGGCGCTCATCAACGGCACCCAGACCTCGACCGCGCTGGCGCTGCACGCGCTGCTCGGGTTCGAGCCGGTGCTCGAGGCGGCGCTCGTCATCGGTGCGCTGACGGTCGATGCGGCACGCGGCAGCGACGGCCCGTTCGATCCGCGCATCCACGCGCTGCGCGGCCAGCCCGGGCAGATCGACGTCGCCCAGTACTACCGTGCGCTGCTGGCCGGCAGCCCGATTCGCCGCTCGCACCTGGAAGGCGACGACCGGGTGCAGGACCCGTACAGCCTGCGCTGCCAGCCGCAGGTGGTCGGCGCCTGCCTCGACCAGTTGCGCCACGCCGCGCTGGTGCTGGTGCGCGAGGCCAATGCGGTGACCGACAACCCGCTCGTCTTCACCGATGCGAATGGGGACGGCGTGCTGGTCTCCGGCGGCAACTTCCACGCCGAGCCGGTGGCGCTCGCGGCCGATGCGATGGCCGTTGCGATCGCCGAGGTCGGCGCCATCGCCGAGCGCC